>VGZQ01000009.1 GCA_016872535.1 Rhodospirillales bacterium
GCGTCGCCGCCGTGCCGCTGGCCCCGACCGCGCCCGCCAAGGACCGCGCCCTGCAAATCGCCTTCCCGGCCGGCGACAGCCGCGTGCCCGCCGCCGCCCAGGCCGGGCTCAAGGAATTGGCCGAACGCATGAAGGCGCAAGAATCCCTCCGCCTGCAGATCGTCGCCTACGCCGCCGGCGGCGACCTGACGGCGAGCGAGGCGCGGCGTCTTTCGCTCTCGCGCGCGCTCGCGGTGCGCACGGTGCTGATCGAGCAGGGCATCCGTTCGACCCGCATCGACGTGCGCGCGCTCGGCGACAAGGTGACCGATCAGCCCGCCAATCGCGTCGATCTGTCGTTCGGCGACCGCTGACCGCGTTGTCGTTCGGCGATCGCTGATCGCGGGCGGTCGGGCGGACCCGACGCCCTAGGGTCCGTACTCAATAACGGGCACGAGCCGCGTTTCGAGGGAAAATCGCCGCATGGCAGGAGAAGCGCGAAGAACGTATCGGGCCATACGGTCGAGCGCTTCGACGCCCCAGGCGGCGATTTTCGCCGAAACCCTCCGGGACGCGCCGATTTTGCCCGCCCGGTTCGTCGAAGCCCCTCGCCGATGGCCCCGTATCGCCTTCGGGACTTCTCCTGCCGGATCAGGCAAAATCGGCGGCGTCGCGACCGTGCCCGTTATTGAGTACGGACCCTAATTCGAGGAGGCCGCTCATGGCGCGTCCGCGCCGGTTCCTGATCCGCATGGCGCTGTTCCTGGCGGTGGTGTTCGCACTGGCCGCGATCTGGATCGCGCCGATCCGCAACGCCTTTCTCGCCAACCCGCCGCTCAACGGATTGATCCTCGGCGTCTTCCTGCTCGGCATCGGGTTCAATTTCCGCCAGGTGCTGATGCTCTATCCGGAACTGGCGTGGCTGGAGAGCTTCCGCAGCGACCGTTCGCAGCTGTCCGATTCCCGGCCGCCCCGCCTGCTGGCGCCGATGGCCGCCATGCTGCGCGAGAAAAGCGGGCGGCTCTCGCTGTCCGCGCTCGCCACCCGCTCGATGCTCGACGGCATTTCCGCCCGGCTCGACGAATCGCGCGACATCTCGCGCTACCTGGTCGGGCTGCTCATCTTCCTCGGCCTGCTCGGCACCTTCTGGGGACTGCTCGAAACCATGACCTCGATCCGCTCGGTGATCGGGGGCTTGGGCGTCGGCAGCGGCGATCCGACCGCCATGTTCGGCGATCTCAAGCGCGGGCTCGAATCGCCGCTCGCGGGCATGGGCACGGCGTTTTCGACCTCGCTGTTCGGGCTCGGCGGGTCGCTGGTGCTCGGCTTCCTCGACCTGCAGGCGGGCCAGGCGCAGAATCACTTCTTCAACGATCTGGAGGAATGGCTTTCGGGCCAAACCCGGCTCGGCAGCGGACTGCTGGCAGCCGAGGGCGACCAGTCGGTCCCGGCCTACGTGCAGGCGCTGCTCGAACAAACCGCCGAAAGCCTCGACAGCCTCCAGCGCACCATCGCCAAGGGCGAGGACAACCGCGCCCAATCTCACGCGGCGATCACCGCGCTCGGCGCCCAGCTCGCCAATCTTACCGACCACATGCGCACCGAGCAGAGCCTGATGCAGGCGCTCGCCCAATCGCACAACGAATTGAAGCAGGTCCTCGCCAAGATCGCCGACGCCGGGGCGCGCGGCGGCGGCGCGATCGACGACGTGACGCGGGGCCACATCCGCAACCTCGATCTGCAGCTCGGCAAGCTGGTCGAGGAAACTCGCGCCGGGCGGGAGCAATTAGTCGGCCAAATGCGCAACGAGATCAAGCTGCTCGCCCGCACCATCGCGGTCGCCACCGACGCCGGCCATCGTTAGGCCACCCTCATGGCCCTCGCCTCCCGCCGCCCGCAACGCGATATCAACATCTGGCCCGGCTTCGTCGACGCCCTGACGACGTTGCTGCTGGCGCTGGTCTTCCTGCTCACCATCTTCGTGCTCGCCCAGTTCTTCCTCGGCGAAGCGCTGCTCGGGCGCGACAACGCGCTGCGCCGGTTGCAGGACGACATGAGCGCGATGGCCGAACTGTTGTCGCTCGAGCGCAAGGAGAACCAGAATCTGCGCGCCAATATGGCGCAGATCACCCAGGAACTGGAAGCCTCGGTCGCGTTGCGCGACGAATTGACGGAACGGACCCGCGCCCTCGGGCTCAGGCTCGGCGATACCGAGCGCGAGCTTAAGGCCGCCCGCGACGCCGGGGACGAGGCGAACGCCCGCGCCGCCAAGCTCGCCGCCGACATCGCCGCATTGACCGCCTTGCGCGACGAATTGGAAAAAAAGGCGGCCGGTCTCGCCGCCAAGGTCGAAACCGCGGACAAAAACCTGATCGAGGAACGGAAGGTTTCCGAAAGCGCGCGCGCCCAGGTCGCGCTGCTCAACCGCCAGATGGCCGCGCTGCGCGAACAACTCGCCCGCCTCAACGAAGCGTTGGAGGCCTCCGAGAAGCTGTCCGCCGACCAGAAAGTCCAGATCACCGCCCTCGGAAGCCGCCTCAACGCGGCGCTCGCCGGCAAGGTCCAGGAACTGTCGCGCTACCGTTCCGAGTTCTTCGGCCGGTTGCGCGAAGTGCTGGGCGAGCATCCCGACATCCGCATCGTCGGCGACCGCTTCGTGTTCCAATCCGAGGTGCTGTTCGAAACCGGATCGGCCGACATCGGCGCCGCCGGCGCCGAGCAACTCGGCCGCCTCGCCGGGTTACTCACCGAATTGACGGGAAAGATCCCGCCCGACATCGACTGGGTGCTGCGCATCGACGGTCACACCGACCGCGTGCCGATCTCGACGGCGCGCTTTCCGTCCAACTGGGAGCTGTCGTCGGCGCGCGCGTTGTCGGTGCTGCGCTTCCTGATGGCGCGCGGCGTGCCGCCCCACCGCCTCGCCGCCGCCGGGTTCGGCGAGTTCCATCCGCTCGACGAACGGCGCGACGAAATCGCCTACCGCCGCAACCGGCGCATCGAAATCAAGCTCACCGAACGCTGACTTGTAGAATTTCCGTCCTGGTGCATAACTTCTCCTCTCGTTCCTTTACCCCTCCCCCTACCTCCTCCCGCAAGGGGAGGAGGGAATCTAAAAAATCTCCCTCCCCCCTTGCGGGGGAGGGTTAGGGTGGGGGGTGATACCATCCGACCGGAAAGCCTTTTCGTTTTTTCTCCGCCCCCATGCCCGCTCTCTTCCTTATCGTCCTGGTGGACTTGATCGGCTTCGGGATCATCATTCCGCTGCTGCCGTTCTTCGCCGAGCACTTCGGCGCGACGCCGTTCCAGGTCGGGCTGGTGATGGCGTCCTATTCGGCGGCGCAATTGGCGGCGGCGCCGGTGTGGGGCCGCGTCAGCGACCGGATCGGACGGCGGCCGGTGCTGCTGGCGACACTCGTCGGCATGGCGGGCGGGTCCGCGCTGCTCGCCGTCACCGACAGCCTTGCGATGCTGTTCGCGGTCCGCATCCTGACCGGATTCATGGCCGGCAACATCGCCACCGCGTTCGCCTACGTCGCCGACATCACCGGGCCGGGCGAACGCGCGCGCGGCATGGGCGTGATCGGGGCGGCATTCGGGCTCGGCTTCATCGCCGGTCCCGCCATCGGCGGCCTGCTCGCCGGCGCCGACCCGGCGATGGCCGATTACCAGACGCCCGCCTTCGCCGCCGCGGCGCTTTCGGCCTTGGCCTTCGTGCTGACGTGGTTTCTTCTGCCCGAATCGCTCTCGGCTTCGACGCGCGCGACTATCCGCCAACGCGCGCGCGGCTTCGCCGCGCCGTGGCGGGAAGCGTTGCGCCGGCCGCGTCTCAACGGATTGGTCGGCATGATGTTTCTCGCCACCTTCGTTTTCGCGGGGATGGAATCGACCTTTGCCATATGGTCGCGGCGCCAGTTCGGCTGGGGACCGGAACAGAACGGCTATCTGTTCGCGTTCGTCGGAATCCTCGGCGCCGTAATCCAAGGCGGCGCCATCGGCAGGCTCGCCCGGCGTTTCGGCGAAGGGCGCCTGGTGACGGCGGGCGCGATCTTGCTCGCGCTCGGCCTCGGCGCCGTGCCGCTCGCCCGCAACGTCCCGGTGTTGGTGGCGGCAATGACGTTCGCCGGCATCGGCTTCAGCCTGGTCACGCCCGCGCTCAACAGCCTGATCTCGCTCGAGGCGGCGGAGCACGAGCGGGGAGGAATCATGGGGCTCGCCCGCTCGGCGACGACGCTCGCGCGCGTGCTCGGGCCCGCATGCGCGGGCGCGATCTTCGGCTGGATCGGCAAGGATTCACCCTATGTGGCGGGCGCGCTGCTCATGCTCGTGCTGGCGTGGCTGGCCGGGCGCGTGCGCCCCTCAAACCGATGACCGGCGGCGGTCAGCGCCCGGTCTTTCGTTCGGGCGGGGCTTGCGCCGCCGGGCGCGTACGCGACGCCGGACGTTAAATCCGGTCCAAGGCCAGCGGCTTGGACACTAACGACCCCAGTTCCTCGGCCAAAACGTCGGCGAGCATGCGACCCGATCGGGTCGCGACCCACGTGCCGCGCGCGGCATCGAAAGCGTAGTGGCTCGCGCCGCTTCTGGGCGACGACAACCAAATTTGGCGATTGGGCGCGTGCTTGTTGATTACGTACTGGCCGCCCGCGTCGAGATCGATGGTCAGGATGCCCCCCTGCAGCTCAACCTCGGCCGCGTCGGCGAGGCCCTGTTCCAGCGCCTCGGCGAGGCGGGCGAGCGTGTCGGCGGCGAGTCGTTGAAATTCCGTTTCGGTCAATTCTGCGTCGGTCATGGCCCCCGATCCCCGAAAGTGCCCATTTTCCCGGCCCCTTGCTTCGGCCGGGCCCGGTCTGTATATAAGCCCCCCGCGCGCGCCGGCCGATGCGCGCGGAGGTGTTTCGGTTCGAGTTTGCCCGCCCCCGGCGGGACGCGAAAGGGCAGCGCCATGAAAAAGGGCATCCACCCCGACTACCACGAGATCACCGTCGTCATGACCGACGGATCGAGCTTCAAGACCCGCTCGACCTACGGCAAGGCCGGCGATTCGCTCAAGCTCGACATCGATCCCAAGACCCATCCCGCCTGGACCGGTGTGCATCGCCTCGTCGATACCGGCGGTCAGCTTGCGAAATTCAACAAGCGTTTCAAGAACTTCGGCCTCAAGGGCTAGGCCCCTCTCCGGCGGCGGCAATCGTTCTCCATCCTGGTTAACCATACCCAACCGCCGTCGGGCGAAAAACCCCAATAAATTCCGCTCGTTATCGTGGCGCGGGGGTTTCCCCGATCTTGGGATTTTGTTAGGATTAATTTTAAACACGGTCGCCAGAAAATGGCGCCGGCCATTGCTCTTGGGCGATCATAAGACGCCCATGGGAACGCACGGAAAGAAATCCGACCGTCCCAGGCCGTCGTAAGCGGGGAGTTTTCCGAGCGGGTGGGCTTGATTCACCCGGCAGTTAAGGCGTGTCCGGCGGCATACGATGGCGATGCAAACGACTCTTGAGATCATGGTCCAGCAGCATGGCCGCTGGGTCATTCACGCACGCTATCCCGTCACCAAGAAGGACGCGGCGGTCGAGGAAGCCAAGGCGCTCGAAAAAACTCCCGGTATCGGCGCGGTTAAGGTCATCAAGGACGTCTACGACCAGAAGCGCGGAACCAGTTCCGAGTACATCGTCTACAAATCGGCCACCGTGAAGATGGAGACGAGCAAGACGGCGGCGCCCGCGCGCCCGTCGCCCGCCGCCGCGTCCTTCGACGAGCCCCAAGCCGACGAGCGCCCTCGTCCGCGTCCGGCCAAACCCGCCGCCAAGCCGATGGCCGCCCCGGCCAGGAAGTCGAAGAGCTCGCTCGGCGAGGTGATGCTGCGGTTGCTGGCGGTTCTGATTTGCGGCGGCATCGGCGGGGCCGCCATCACCTTCGGCATCCATTCGGCTCTGGCAGGCCGGGCGAATTTGTTCGGCATTTCGCTGCTCGGCGATTCGGGCGCGAACTTTTATCTCGCCGTCTTCATCATCTCGTTCCTCGCCGTCGCCGGGCTGATGTCTTCGATCTTGCTCGGCGGCAAAGGCATCGAGATGCAAGAGCAGAAAAAAGAAATGCCCGTGTTCAAGCCCAAGGCCGCGGCGGCGAAGAAGGCCCCGGCGCAACCGACGCCGAGCGGGGTCAAGGCCGCCCCGGAAGCGCCCGAGCCGACGCCCGACGAGCTGGCTCAGCAGTTGCGCGAGGCCGCGGCCGACATTCTGAACGCCGCGGCCGGCAAGGCCGAGGAAGCCTCGCCAATGGCCGAGACCGAAGCCGCACCCGCGGCGGCAGCCCCGGCGGCGGCCGACACCGGCATCAGTCCGCCACTCGACCCGAACGTCGAGAAGCAGAAAACGTACATGCTCCGTTTTCTCGGCCGTACCCTCGAGCAGGTGGCAACGACCCAAAAGAAGCTCGACAGCTACACCAAGTTCGGCCTCAACCTGTTTCTCGCGGGCGCGTGCGAAATCATGTGCCAGAAGCGCGACCTCGACGCGGCGACGCGCGCGCGCCTGCTCGCGGAAGGCGTGCAAGCACTCGGCTTCAAGGCCGATCACGCCGCCGGATTCGCCGGCAACTACGAAAGCTACCTGCTCCAGGACGCGCGCTACATGCAGATGTTCCAGGCCGGCCGCAACGCCATGAACACCTACTTCTCGGACGAAGACGAGGGCCTCAAGCACCTGACCGCG
Organism: Rhodospirillales bacterium; assembly: GCA_016872535.1. Classification (NCBI taxonomy): domain Bacteria; kingdom Pseudomonadati; phylum Pseudomonadota; class Alphaproteobacteria; order Rhodospirillales; species Rhodospirillales bacterium. The sequence continues at coordinate 6,696 of VGZQ01000009.1, forward strand.
GCGATCGCCGACTGGAGCAAGCCGAAACCGAGGGAAGAGGCGTCGCAGGTCGTCACCGTCATGTTCACCGACATGGTCGGTTCCACCGCGTTGACCCAAACCCGCGGCCAGCAAGTCGCCCAGCAGGTGGTGCGCGCGCACAACCGGATCGTCCGTCAGGCGCTGACGCGCTTTCACGGCCGCGAGATCAAGCACACTGGCGACGGCATCATGGCGTCTTTTGCCCAGGCCTCGAGCGCGGTCGACGCCGCGATCCAGATCCAGAAGGACACCCTCGCCCATTGCCGCGACTACCCCGACCTGCCGCTGCAGCTGAAGATCGGTCTCAACGCCGGCGAACCGATCGCCGAGGACGGCGATTTGTTCGGATCGACCGTGCAGCTCTCGGCCCGTATCACCGACAAGGCCAAGGCCAACGAGATATTCGTTCCCGACTCGGTCAGGCTCCTGTGCGCGGGCAAAAATTACCGCTTCGTCAGCCGCGGCGGCTACGCCATGAAGGGCTTCGAAGGCGACATCACGCTTTACGAGGTGGTGTGGGACGAAGAGCTGTTCGCGCGCAAGCAGGCGGGCGAGCCCAAGGGACCCGCCCCCAAGCCCGCCGCCGCGCCGGCGCGTCCCGCCGCCGCGCGCCCGGCAGCAGCGGCCATGCCCCGGTAGAGGCACATCGTTTGATACACGCGCGCCGGTAGGCGGAGTCAGCGCACCCGGATGCGCGCCAGCGCCTTGCGGATGCGCGCTGGTATCGGTATCGGGCGGCCGGACGCGCGATCCACGAATACATGCACAAAATGGCCGTGGGCGGCGGCGGCTTTGTCGCCCTTGCGGAAAATGCCGACCTCGTAGCGCACGCTGGTGCGGCCGAGGTGGCCGACCCTGAGGCCCGCATCGAGCGCGTCGGGATAGGCGAGCGGCTTGACGAAGCGGCACATGGTTTCGACCGCGAATCCGACCACCGCGCCGCCGACGATATCGAGCCTGCCCTTCTCGATCAGGTAGCAATTGATGATCGTGTCGAAGTAGGCGTAATAGGTCACGTTGTTGACGTGGCCGTAGATGTCGTTGTCCGCCCAACGGGTTTGCAGCGGCGTAAAATACCGATAGCGCGCGCGGGTTTCCACCGGCGGGGCTGAAGGCTTCGTTGGTTTCGTCGTCATGCGATCCTCGCGATTGCCGCGGCCACCGCCGCCGGGGCTTCGATCGGGCTCATGTGGCCCGCGTCGGGAATTTCGATCCACGCGGCGCCCGCGATCTTTTCCGCGAGACGCCGGGCCGAGGCGGGCGAAGTCATGCGGTCGCCGGCGCCGGAGACCACGGCCGCCGGGCACGCCACCTTCCCGGCCGCATCCACGGCGCCTTTGTCCTCGTCGCACGCGGCCAGGTCAACCCCGAGAACGGCGCGCGGCGTGCGCGCCATCGACCGGCGCACGCGCCGCGCGAGCCGGGCCGCGCGCCCATGGCGATCTGCTGGCCGGCCGCCGAAACTCCATTTGAGGATCATGTCCACGGCGCGATCCTCGCCCGCCGCGGCCGCCCGGCGCAATTCGGGATTGACCGCCAGGCGCTCCGCGATGCCGACGAGAACCAGTCCGCCCGCCCGCGGGCCGAGGCGGGCCGCGACCTCGAGGGCGACGCGCGCACCCATGCTGTGCCCGACCAGAAGGGGCCGGTCGAGTCCAAGCGTCCGGAGGGCGCCGATGGTCCAGTCGGCAAGCGATTCGATGCTGGCGCGAGGCGGGCCTCCGCTCCGGCCGTGGCCGGGAAAATCCGGCGCGAATACGGCCATTCCGCGATGGGCGAAGCGGCGGGCCTGAAAGCTCCAGACCGTATGGTCCATGCCGGCGCCGTGCAGCAGGACCAGGGCTCCCTTGTTCGGCGCGAACGGCCGCTCGCCGGTCGAGGCGAACGCTCGGTGGCCGTCGATGTCGAATTCCATGTTTCGAAACTCGGATGGGAATTCGGGATCCCGGAAAAGACTAAGGCCGCCTTTCCCGGCGGCCTTTTTTTATTGGTAAAACCCGTCCCCTGTCGAACTCGCCACTTCCCATCGGGGAAAAACCTTACGGCTGGACCCGATCGAGGGCAACAGGGAAAAATCACCCAAAGAGCAAAAAAAAGCCGCCCCTTGCGGGGCGGCGAGTTGACAGGGAGGCGTCAAAAGTTGACGGGACGACTTTGCGTCCCGTGCCCAAAGTAGGCCCGATCTGTTAAATAAGGCTTAAAGACGGAATTGAAGGCGACCTACCCGATTGGACGGGGGGCGAATCGTATGGACCAACTGATCGCCTGGACCATCCTGTTTTTCGGCATCCTGCTTCCGGCGGCGCATGTCGCGTTCGCTCCCGGCGGTGGCGGCTGGAAGGCGGAGCCCGGCGCCCGTTGCCCGTTCGGTCCCCGGCTCGGTTGGATCATCATAGTGACGCTGTTGCCGTTCGCGGGCTGGCTGATGTTCGTGGCCGCCCGCCGTCGGAGGCGGCGGACACCGTAAGCGCGGGCTCTCGCCCGCGACGCCGGAGGCGGCGGACACCGTAAGCGCGGGCTCTCGCCCGCGACGCCGAAGGCGGTCTACTTCTTCTTGAAAAACGCCTCGGCGCCATGGCGCGAGGCCCTCTTGGCGGCGATCGCCGAGCGGGCGCGGGCGATTTCGGCTTCGAGCCCGGCGATGTAGTCCTCGAGCGCGGCGAGCGACATCTCGTCGAGATTCTTGGGCGCGGGTTTTTTCGCGCGCGGTTCGAGATCGTCGGTATCCAAGGCGATTCCTCCCTTGCGTCGGTCGGCCTCGGATATTAGAGCCAACCCATGGCCGAAACCATGCGTTGCGTCGAAATCGAAGGCAAGGGCGGCCCGCCCGAGGTCCTCAAAATCGCGACCCGCCCGCGCCCGGTCGCGGGCGCAGGCGAAGTCCTGATTCGGGTCGGCGCCGCTGGCGTCAACCGCCCCGACGTGCTGCAGCGTCAGGGCGGCTATCCGCCGCCGCCGGGCGCGAGCGACATTCCGGGCCTGGAAATCGCGGGCGAGATCGTCCAGCTCGGCGCGGGCGCGGGCGATTGGAAGATCGGCGATTCGGTATGCGCCCTCGTCACCGGCGGCGGCTACGCCGAATACGCCCTCGCGCCCGCGCCGCAATGTCTGCCGGTCCCCAGAGGCCTGTCGCCGGTCGAAGCCGCGGGCCTGCCCGAAACCTTCTTCACGGTCTGGACCAACGTCTTCGAACGCGGGCGGCTCCAGCCGGGGGAAACGCTCTTGGTCCACGGCGGCTCGAGCGGCATCGGCACCACCGCGATCCAGATGGCGAGCCGGCTCGGCGCGCGCGTGTTCGCCACCGCCGGCAATGCGGAAAAGTGCGCCGCGTGCGAACGCCTCGGCGCCGCCCAGGCGATCAATTACCGGGAATCCGATTTCGTCGAGGCAATCAAGGCGCTGACCGGCGGCAAGGGCGTCGACGTGATCCTCGACATGGTCGGCGCCGACTACATCGAACGCAACATCCGCTGCCTCGCGACCGAGGGCCGGCTGGTCCAGATCGGGTTCCAGAAGGGGGCCAAGGCCGAGGTCAACTTCATGCCGTTGATGCTGAAGCGCCTCACCTACACCGGCTCGACGCTGCGCATCCAAAGCGTCGAGAGCAAAGGCCGCATCGCGCGGGCGCTGCGGGAGCGCGTGTGGCCGCTGATCGAGTCCGGCGCCATCCGACCGGTGATCCACGCCACCTTTCCGTTGGAACGCGCCGCCGAGGCGCATCGCCTGATGGAAAGCAATGCCCACATCGGCAAGATCATTTTGACCGCGTGAACCGCACATGATGAGGTCCTGGCGCTCCTTTCGGAAAGCGCCAGGACCCGCATCGATGGCAAGGTTACTCAGGAACAAGCCTGGGCATGATGCGCGTGGTGATGCCGGTGTGCCAGCGCGTGACCGCGCCCACGCGCGATCAGGTGGCGGTTGACCGGGAAGGCGGCGACGGCGGCGACCGCCAGGCTAAACGCGAGACTGCCCCAGAACAGCGGCGCGGTCAGCGGCGCGTCCATGGCCCCCGGGATCGCGAGCATCACGGCGTTGTCGACCAGTTCCATGATCGCGATCGAGGCGGTATCGGCGGCGAGCGCGGTCCTGAGCGCGGCCGCGACGCCGAGACCAGCGCGCCAGAGCGGCCACAAGGTGAAGGCGTAGCCGAACAAGAAAGCGAGGCCGACGGCGAGGGCGATGGTCGCGACGTCGCTCCAGCCAAGCGCGGTTCCGATGACCATGCCGAGCACTTCGCCGACGGCACAACCGCTGAGGCAGTGGAGCGTGGCAAGCCAAGCGACCCGGTTCAGCGACGCGCCGTCGGGACCGTGAGAGGCATGGACGTGGTGGGGATGTGACATTTTTCTCTCCGTTGGTGGGTCGGGAATAACGGGGGGTTTTTGCGAACGGCGGCGATCCTCGGGCTTGACATCATGTTAAGGTCAAGGGAGATTTTCGGGGCCACCGCAGCCCCTTGAGAGAAATGCGATCTGTTGCCCATGATGACTATCGGCGATGCCGCCCGCCATTCCGGGGTCAGCGCCCGCATGATCCGCCACTACGAAAAGCTCGGCCTCTTGCCCAAGGCGACCCGCAGCGGATCCGGGTATCGTTTTTTCGGCGAATCCGACCTTAGGACCCTCGACTTCATCCGGCGCGCCCGCGACCTCGGCTTCGCCGTCGAGGACATCGCGCGCCTGATGAATCTTTGGCAAAACCGGCGGCGTCGGAGCGCCGACGTCAAGCGCCTGGTGCAGCGGCACCTGCGGCGGCTGGAGGAAAAATCCGACGAGATCGAGGACATGCGGCGCGCTTTGCGCCACTTGGTAACCCACTGCCACGGCAATGAGCGGCCCGATTGCCCCATCATCGAGGATCTTTCGCGCGGCGGCGGCCGGAAGACGGGCGCGCGAAGCGCCGGTTGACGAACCGCGCGCGTTTGTTTTTTTCCGCGGCGGCCCGTTTTCCGGATTTGACCCGCCCGGTTCCGGCCTATATATAGGGCGCGCTCAGCCTCAGACAGGACGTTCGAGACGATGGCCCCTCCTCTGATGCCAAAGGCCACGGCCGTTTGGCTCATCGAAAACACGTCGCTCACCTTCGACCAGGTCGCGGACTACTGCGGCCTGCACCCGCTCGAGGTCCAGGCCATCGCCGACGGCGAAGTGGCGGGCGGCATGCAGGGCATCAACCCGGTCGCCCAGGGCGATTTGACCGCCGAGGAAATCGAGCGCTGCCAGAAGAACCCCAACGCGCGCCTCAAGCCCCTGAAGCCGACCATCCCGCAGCCGAAAGCGCGCCCCTCCGGCGCGCGCTACACCCCGATCGCCATGCGCCAGGAACGGCCCGACGCCATCGCCTGGCTGCTCAAGAACTACCCGGAGCTGGGCGACGGGCAGATTTCCCGTCTGCTCGGCACCACCAAATCGACCATCGCCGCGGTGCGCGACCGTTCCCATTGGAACGCCCCCAACATCAAGCCGCAGAACCCGGTCAACCTTGGTCTCTGCACCAGCGCCGATTTGGAAAAGGCGATTGCGCTCGCCCGCACCCGGGCGCGCAACGCGTTAGCGCGCGCGGAAAAGCTCGCCAAGGCCGCGGCCGAATCCGAAGCGCAAACCGCCGAGGTTCACGCCGGAGCGCCCGAGACGCTCGCCCCGGAAACGCCCGGGGCCGAGAAGACGGAGCCGGCCGGCTCGGGCGGCACGGCGTCCTAAAGCCGCATCGGGGGGCGCGCCATGACCGACCCCCTTTTCCCCGCGAACGCGCGCATTTCCGTCCGGGCGATGGCCATCGGCGAGAGGATCGACGTGCGCGCGTTCGGCTCGTCCGACCGGATCGCGGCCGGCCCGCTGCTGGTGCGCGCCGGTGCCGGGCGCGCCGCCGCCGTGCTGCGCTACGGCGCGGTCGTGTTGTTCAACATGGACGTCGACGACGAGACCGCCTTCCTCGAGGCCATCAAGCCCTACGTCGCCGACCCTTATCCCGAGCCCGACTTCGAGCGCATGACCATCGCCGTCGTGCCCGGCAGTGATGGAATCGTGAACGCCGACGGATCGATCGCCCTTTCGGCGGCGTCGGTCGAACGCCTGCAGATCGTCGCCACGGTGCTGGCGAAAAGCGTGGTGCTCGGATTCTACGAGCGCGGCCTGGCCGCCGTGTTCGACCGGATCGAGCCGCTCGCCGCCTCCCTCAAGCGCACCGGCGCCATCGGCGCCGAGGGGCGCGAGCTGCTGCGCGAGATCGGCGACGTGCTGTTGATGCAGCAGCGCACCGTGGGCCGTGTCGAAATCGGGGAAAAGCCGGATCTGCTGTGGGACCACCCGGAGCTGGAGCGGCTCTACGCCCGCCTGCAGGAGGAATATGAACTGACCGAGCGCGCCCGCGCGGTCGAACGCAAGTTCGACTTGATCTCGCGCACCGCGACCACCGCGCTCGACCTGCAGCAGACTCGGCACCTGCTGCGGGTCGAGTGGTACATCGTGATCCTGATCCTGGCCTCGATCCTGCTTACGCTCTACGACATGTTCTGGTCATAGGCCCGCGCGTTGTCAGCCTTGGCGCTTGTTCTCCTTGGCGTAGCCGAGCTTGCCGAGCGCGGCGGCGATTTCGTCGAGGATGGCCGGATCGTCGATGGTCGCCGGCATTTTGTAGGCCTCGCTGTCGGCGATCTTCTGCATGGTGCCGCGCAAAATCTTGCCCGAACGGGTCTTGGGCAGGCGCTGGACCACGGTCGCTGTCTTGAACGCGGCCACCGGGCCGATCCTGTCGCGCACCAGCTTGACCACCTCGCCCACCACCTCCTCGGGCGCGCGCTTGACGCCGGCCTTGTAGACCAGGAAGCCGAGCGGCACCTGGCCCTTGAGCGAGTCGGCGACGCCGATCACCGCGCATTCGGCGACGTCGGGGTGGGAGGCGAGCACTTCCTCCATCGCCCCGGTCGACAGACGATGGCCGGCGACGTTGATGATGTCGTCGGTGCGGGCCATGATCGAGATGTAGCCGTCCTCGTCGATGAAGCCCGCGTCGCCGGTCTTGTAGTAGCCGGGGAACTCGGTGAAGTAGGATTCCTTGAAGCGCTGGTCCGCGTTCCACAGCGTCGGGAACGTGCCCGGCGGCAGCGGCAGCTTGCAGCAGATCGCGCCGATGGTGCCCGGCTTGACCGCGCGCCCGTTTTCGTCGAGCACCTCGATCTTCCAACCCGGCACCGCCTTGGTCGGCGAGCCGGGCTTGACCGGGAAACGGTGCAGACCCATGCAATTGGCGGCCATGGGCGAGCCCGATTCCGTCTGCCACCAATGGTCGATGACCGGGCGGCGGGTTTTGTCCTCGGCCCATTTGAGGGTGTCGGGGTCGGTCCGCTCGCCGGCGAGAAACAGGATCTTGAACGACGAGAGATCGTACTTCTTCAGCAGCTCGCCGTTGGGATCGTCGCGCTTGATGGCGCGGAATGCGGTCGGCGCCGTGAACAGGGCCTTGACCCCGTGCGCCGCGATCACCCGCCAATAGGCGCCCGCGTCCGGCGTGCCGACCGGCTTGCCCTCGTAGAGAATCGAGGTGCAGCCGTGAAAGAGCGGCGCGTAGACGATGTAGGAATGCCCGACCACCCAGCCGACGTCGGAGGCCGCCCAGAACACGTCGCCGGGATCGCAGTCGTAGACCGCCTTCATGGTCCACTTGAGGGCGACACAGTGGCCGCCGTTGTCGCGCACCACGCCCTTGGGCTGGCCGGTGGTGCCGGAGGTGTAGAGAATGTAGAGCGGATCGGTCGCCGCCACCGGCACGCACGCCGCCGGCTTGGCCCTGGCCATTTCGTCCGCCCAGTCGAGGTCGCGGCCCGGCTTGAGATCGGCCTTGGCCTGAGGCCTCTGCAGGACGATGCAGGCGGCGGGCTTGTGCTTGGCGATATCGATCGCGCCGTCGAGCAGGCCCTTGTACGGGATCACTCGGTTGACCTCGATACCGCAGGAGGCCGACAGAATCACCTTCGGCTTGGCGTCGTCGATTCGCACCGCCAGTTCGTTGGCGGCGAAACCGCCGAACACGACCGAATGGACGGCGCCGAGACGGGCGCACGCGAGCATGCCGATCGCCGCTTCCGGCACCATCGGCATGTAGATGATCACCCGGTCGCCCTTGGTAACGCCGCGCGCGGCCAGCATGCCGGCGGCGCGCGCGACCTGGTCCTGCAGCTCGCGGTAGGTGAACTTGCGGATTTGGTTGGTGACCGGGCTGTCGTAGATCAGCGCCAGCTGTTCGGCGCGGCCTTCCTCCACGTGGCGATCGAGGGCGTTGAAGCAGGTGTTCAATTCGCCGCCGACGAACCAGCGGTTGAACGGAGGGTTGGAGGCATCGAGCACCTTGGACCACTTGCGCGTCCAGCGGACCGCCTCGGCGGCCTCGCCCCAGAACCCCTCGGGGTCCCTGAGCGAACGTTCGTGGGCGACGTCATAGGGGTTGGGCATGGGATCTCCCCGGTTGCGGGCGCCCGTTGACCGGGCGTCCATTGATCGCGGCGCGGGCGTCCCCTCTCCCGCTCCGCCGCCGGACAAGTTTGCGACAAAAGCTCGTTTTTCGCCAGTCGGGTTTGTGGCAAATTCCACCTCGTTCGTCCCGGAAGGGGCGCATTATCCTATGCGCGCGGGGTTCTTTGGTTCGCCCGCCTAGCGGCGGGACCGCGCGCCCGATAAGGTTCCCGCAATGCCCTCGATTTACGACCGCGACCTGGACCGCAACGCCGCCAACTTCGCGCCCCTTTCGCCGCTCACGTTCCTCGAACGCGCGGCGGCCGTCTATCCCGATCGCATCGCCGTCATCCACGGGCGGAAACGCTTTACCTGGAAGGAGACCTACGCCCGCTGCCGAAGGCTCGCGAGCGCGCTCGCCAAACGAGGTATCGGCCGCAACGATACGGTCGCGGTTATGGCCTCGAACACGCCCGAAATCTACGAGGCGAGCTTCGCCGTGCCCATGCTCGGCGCGGTGCTCAACACCCTCAACGTCCGGCTCGACGGTCCGGCGCTCGCCTTCTGCCTCGAACACGGCGAAGCCAAGGCGCTGATTACCGACACCGAGTTTTCGCCCGCGATCAAGGACGCGCTCGCCCGACTCGGGAACAAGATACCGGTGATCGACATCGTCGACAGCGAATACGGCGGCCCGGGCGCGCGGCTCGGCGAAACCGACTACGAATCGTTCATCGCCGGGGGCGATCCGGATTTCGCCTGGACCATGCCGGCCGACGAATGGGACGCGATTTCGCTCAACTACACGTCCGGCACCACCGGCAATCCCAAGGGCGTCGTCTACCACCATCGCGGCGCGTACCTGAACGCGCTCAGCAACGCGGTCGGGTGGAACATGGGCCATCATCCGATCTACCTCTGGACGCTGCCCATGTTCCATTGCAACGGCTGGTGCTTCCCGTGGACGCTCGCCGCCGTCGCCGGCACCAGCGTGTGCCTCAGGCGGGTGAGCGCCGAAACCATTTTCGCCGCCATCGCCGAACACAAGGTGACCCACTTCTGCGGCGCGCCGATCGTGCTCAATTTCGTCATCAACGCGACCGAGGCGGAAAGGAAGCCGCTTCCCCACACCGTCCAGGTCATGACCGCCGCCGCGCCTCCGCCGGCGGCGACGTTGGCCGGCATGCAGCGCGCCGGATTCAACGTCACCCACGTCTACGGGCTTACCGAAACCTACGGGCCGGCGGTGATGTGCGCGTGGCACCCGGAATGGGACGCATTGCCGATCGAGAAGCAGGCCGAATTGAAATCGCGCCAGGGCGTGCGCTACCACGTCCTCGACGGCCTCGCGGTGATGGACTCGGAAACCATGACCCCGGTTCCCGCCGACGGGCAAACCATGGGCGAGATCATGTTCCGCGGCAACATCGTGATGAAGGGCTACCTCAAGAACCCGACGGCGACCGCCGAGGCCTTCAAGGGGGGCTGGTTCCATTCCGGCGATCTCGCCGCGATGCACCCGGACGGCTATATCCAGATCAAGGACCGCTCCAAGGACATCATCATCTCGGGCGGCGAGAATATTTCCTCGATCGAGGTCGAAGGCGCCATCGCCGCGCACCCCTCCGTCATGCTGGCCGCCGTGGTCGCCAAGCCGGACGAGAAATGGGGCGAAACGCCGTGCGCGTTCGTGGAACTCAAGCCGGACAAGACCGCGACCGAGGACGAAATCATCGCCTTCTGCCGCGAGCGGCTGGCCAAGTTCAAGTGCCCGCGCCGGGTGGTGTTCGGGCCGCTGCCCAAGACCTCGACCGGCAAAATCCAGAAATTCAAGCTGCGCGAAATGGCGAAGGGGATGTAGAGGCTAGGCGGAAACCGTATCCAGCGGCTCGACGCCGATGTATTCCTCCTCGACGTCGAGCGACCGTCCCTTGTCCCGGTACTCGACGCCCATGACGTCCAGCTCCGCCATCGCGGATCGTTTCTGTCGCTCGGATTGAAAGTCGAACTCCATCGCCTTCCCGCCGTTTCGCCCCCCGCGATTCGTTCCGCCCGGATGTTAAACACATTGTGTTGCAAAAAAAATAGGCTCTGCAACCATTCGAGGTGCCCGACTCCGCCCCCCCTACCCCGCCAGCCCGAAAAACACCATCCGCGCGCGGGTCACTTTCGCTCGTCGCCGGAACGCGGCGGCGCGCCGCCCTTGCGCTTCAGAATGCGGCGGAAGGCCGCCATGTCGGCGCGGGCCTTGCGCTCGGCGAAGAACGCGGCGGTCGTCATCGCGGCGAGTTTTTCCGCTACCGCCGTGGCCACGAATTGGTTGAGACTGATGCCCTCTTCCCGCGCGATTTTTTCGACCGCCGCCTTGACCGAACGCGGCAGACGCAAGGGATACGTGGAAACTGTCGTCATTTTTCGATTCTCCTCAACGCTTCGGCCGGCTTGAGCACGGCGACGCCGAATTTCGCCGGTCCGCCGCCATAGTCGCGGACATTGAAAGTCACGATGGCGTCCGCCCGCCCGTTCACCGCCGCCTCCAGGACCATTTCGTCGCCCGGATCGCGCAATTGCGGACGCCACAGAAAGTGACTGTCGACCGGTTCGGCCAACGCCGCCAGGCCATCCAGGAATTGCGCGATCTCGCCTTCGCTCAGTTGCGCGGCCAACCTGTGCTCGGCAAGGGTACAGGTGGCTTCATATTCCACCACTAGCGGAACGCTCATCAGCAGGGTCGCGCGGCCATCCGCCGCCGCCAGCAGGATCGCCGCCGACGCGCCCCGGGGACTGCGCAGGGCAGCGACCACCACGTCCGTGTCGAGCACAAGCCTCACATCATAAAAGATATCATATCACCCATGATATGACAATCTTGTCCGGGCGCGGGGTAACGCCGAAGGGTTCTTCTACCCCGCCAGCCCGAGGAATACCAAGAGCGCGCGGTCGAGGCGCCCCATGTCCGCCGGACCGAGACGGCCGATGCGGCGGCCCAGTTTTCCCCTCGGAATCGTCGTGATTTTGTCGGTCATGAGCCGCGAGCGCGCTTTCAGCCCGTTTGTCTCGTCCGACTCGACGATAGGGCGGATCGCCGGCACATCGGTGGGATCGCTGGTGAAAGCGCAGACGGTTACGGAATTTGTCGCCGCGAATCGGTCGTCTTGCACGATGACCACGGGGCGCGGCTTGCCGGCGTAATCCGCGTCGCCCGCAACGGTCCAAATTTCGCCGCGCGCCTCACCGTTCGGACTCGTTCGTGATGGCGTCGATGAATGCCTGATCCTCGGCCTCGTATCGGCTCGCCGCGATCAGCCGCGACTGGCGTCGGGCCTCCGCCTTAAAGGCGGGCGAGCCCACGTCCGGGGCCCAAATCTGGATGGGGCGGAGTCCTTGCGCGCGCACCTTGTCGCGCGACGCGGCCTTGCGACGGGTCGACAAACGCTTGGCGGAAACCGGCATGGCGAAATCCAACTAGGTTACATGTAACCTCGCGCCGACCGCGCCCAAACGCAAGCGCGCGCGGGCCCCCGAACACTCGGCAGCGAAACCCCGGTTCAGTGCGACGACAGGCCGGCGATCTCGTCCTTGATCTTCAACTTCTGCTTTTTGAGGTTATGGATCCGGACCTCGTCCGGGTGGGTGTGGGCATTTTCCTCGGCAATGGCGGACTCGAGCGCCTCGTGCCGGGCCTTGAGAGCGTTCAGTCTCTCCTGCTGGCTCATGGATGATTCCCTGTTTCCACATTGCAACTACGAATGCGGCGCCGGGCTCGCCCGTCGCGGGGCCGCCGTAATTCTCGGCGTTTGGAGGAGCGGTTCTCGCCCCCGGCGCATTCGGTTATGATAACCGAAACAGCGCCCCGATTCCACAAAAAGGGGCCTTGAGCCGGGGCCGCGGATCGGTCCCGGTCGAGTTTGGCATCATTCAAAAAAACGGCCGGAAGCCGGGATAGTCGCGCGGGGGATTGAAAGCCGTCATGAACGATCCACAGGCTCTCAAGGAACGCCTCGAGGCGTTGCGGCTGGAACACCGCGACCTCGACGACGTCATCCGGCGCCTGACCGAGAACGATCGCCATGACCGACTCCAGCTTCAGCGCCTGAAGAAGCGGAAGCTTCTGCTCAAAGACCAGATTTCGACCATCGAGAACCTGCTGATTCCCGACATCATCGCCTGACGGGCGGTCAGGCGGTGGCGCGCGCGGCGTCGGCGTCTTCGAGACGGGTCAGGCTGCCGTTGCGCGCCGTTTCCCAAAAGTCCGCCAGTTGCGTCTGCTCCTCGTGCTGCGCCCGTCGCCGCACCTCGTCGAGGACGTCGAAATGGTCGAACAGCAGTTGAACGATTTCGCGCGAAAGCCGGCCCGCGGCCACGTGCTGTCCGAAAATCTCGCGGATTTTCGCGCCCTCGTATCCCCTGCGGTAGGGGCGGTCTTCGGACAGGGCCGTGAAGATATCCGAAACGGCGACGATGCGCGATCCGAGCGAGATGTTCGCCTCGGCCAGCCGCAGCGGATAGCCTTTGCCGTCCAATGTCTCGTGATGCTCGGCCGCCCACGCCGTGATTTCCTCGAGGCCCGTGACCCGCCCCAGAATGTTGCGGGTGTGGTAGGTGTGCGAACGCATGACGTGCCATTCCTCGGGCGTCAACGATCCGTCTTTTTCGAGGATCGTGTTCGGTACCGCGAGCTTGCCGATGTCGTGCACGTAGCCGGCGATTTTCAGCATCTTGCATTCGCTCCGGGACATTCCGGCAAGCCGGCCGAGTTCGGCGGCGCAGGCCGCGATGCCGCCGGAATGGGTGGCGGTGAATCGCGACCGGCAATCGACGACCAGGGCGAAGAACTTGGATATGTCCAAAAGTTCGTCGAGATCGACGACCACGCGGGGAAGATGGCACATCCGCCGCAGGGTCCGTTCGAGCGAACCGAAGGAAAGATCGAGCCAGAAAACCTCCCGATCCGACACCCTGTTGAACGCGGCCACGTGCTCCGGGTCGAACTGAAGCCCGGCAAAGCCGGCGATGGTCGTGCGGATGCCGTCGACTTGCGCGAAGACCGGCACTTTCCGGTCGTAAAGGACCGCGATCCGGTCGGCGAGGTGAATCAGGTGGCTCAGGTGCGGCACCGGCAGATCGCGGAACCTATGCCCCTCGCCGTATTTCCAGGGCACGTGATGGAAACGGACCAGCGTGGCGGCCTCGTTGATGTGGGGGAACTTCCCCAGCAGGTTGTACCCGAATTCGGCGTGAAGATGCGGCGACTTCATCTCGAACTCGAGGATTTTCATCCGCTCCGCGAGCGGCAGGCTGCCGATGTCGTGAAGATAGGCCGCAACGAAAAGATCGTTATAGGCCGGCCGCGGCAGCCCCAGTTCCTCGGCGATGGTCGCGGCGATATAGCAAACCTGTTTATGGTGCGCGTCGATGGCGGGATTGATGGCGTCGAGCGCCGTGGCGAGCGCGTCGATCAACTCGAAAATCGAGAATGTCCGTCGCGCCGGCTGACGTTTTCGTTCCGAGTTTCCAGGCACGGCGATTCCTTCTTCATCGCCCCGTCCGCGAACCGTTCGCACACCGAGGTCGGCGGAATTAACTTTTTAATTGTCGCACGCGCCCCGGTATGACGGTATTAGGGCTGGCCCCGTATGCCGGCCATCAGATTGGCGTCGGCGGCGGCGATCAGCCCGTCCACATCGCTGCCCGCGCTCAACACGGCAAGGCCGACCGCCACGTCCAAATCCACCCGGCGGGCCCCGGCGACGAACGGGCGTTCCGCGACCGCGCGCGCAAGCGCCGCGCGCAACGCCGCGCGGCCGGCCTCGTCGGCGACGAACACCAACGCGGCAAGTTCGTTGCCGGTCAGGCTGCCGACGAAATCGCCCGGCGCCACGACCGCCCGCAGCGCGTCGCACAAAAGGCCGAGCGCCTTGTCGCGCGCGGCGATGCCGAATTCGCGCCGGATCGCGTCGCCGTTGATCAGGCTGATGACGAACAGGCTGGGCGCGAACGAAAATTCCTGCAATCGACCGCGCACATGCGCGACCTGCCCACGAAACGCCTGACGGCTCAACACCGGCAAATAAGGGTGATGGTCGACAATCTGTTCAAGCTGGGCGAGGCGCCGCCGGGCGGCGTCCAACTCGCCGCGCACTTGGCCGAGCTCGGCGAGAAGGTTCTCGATCACCCGCTCGGTTTCGGGCGAAAGCTTGTCGGCGGCAAGACCGGCGATGGTCACGTCGGTCGCGCCCTCGGACCGCAAATGATCGGCGCCGCCCCCGCGCGCGCCTTCGTGCTCGCGCCCGTGGTCATCCTCGCGCGCGCTGTCTTGGCCCGCGCCCTGGCGACGCGGCGCGGGATAGGGGGATCGCCGCCCGCCATCGCGCGACGGTACGATGGGAGGCGGACCGAGGTCCTTTTCCATCGCTCGACCTCCGGGGGTCTAACCTCCGGGCGGACGCCGCGGCCGGAAGCCGGGACTCGATCCGCCCGTACGTTCAGTATAGCCAATCGCGCGCATTCGAGGTTAATGGCGCCCGGTCGAGGCTTGTCAGCCAAGGCTCCGCGCCTATAATCCCCCGCTTCCCGCACCCCGGAAGCGCCCATGCCCTCGCCCCGAAAACAACGCAAATCGGCTCGATCGCGGCGCAAGCCGGAGGTCGGCGTGATCATGGGCAGCCAGTCCGATTGGGCGACGTTGCGACACGCGGTCGAGACGCTGAAGGCACTCGGCGTCCGGTTCGAGACGCGAATCGTCTCCGCCCACCGCACCCCGAAGCGCCTCTACCAATACGCCCTTTCCGCCCGCGCGCGCGGCCTCAAGGCGATCATCGCCGGCGCCGGCGGCGCCGCGCACCTGCCCGGCATGACGGCGGCACTGACCGCGTTGCCCGTGTTCGGAGTTCCGGTCGAATCGAAGGCCCTGAAGGGACTCGACAGCCTGCTCTCCATCGCCCAGATGCCGCCCGGCATACCGGTCGGGACTCTCGCGATCGGCCGCGCCGGGGCGATCAACGCGGCGCTGCTCGCCGCCGCCGTGCTCGCGACCGGGGAC
Source organism: Rhodospirillales bacterium (assembly GCA_016872535.1). Lineage (NCBI taxonomy): Bacteria > Pseudomonadati > Pseudomonadota > Alphaproteobacteria > Rhodospirillales > Rhodospirillales bacterium. The sequence continues at coordinate 22,209 of VGZQ01000009.1, forward strand.
GCGCGCGTGCGCGCCCGGCTCGATTCCTGGCGCGCGGCGCAAACCGCCGCCATCGCGCGAAAGCCGAAGGACGAACCGCCCGAAACTCGATCGCGGCGGCGCCGTTCGCGATGAACCCGACCGCGCCGCTTGCGCCCGGAAGCGTCATCGGCATCATCGGCGGCGGCCAACTCGGGCGCATGACCGCGCTCGCCGCCGCCCGGCTCGGCTACCGCTGCCATATCCTTACGCCCGAGCCGAATTCGCCGGCCGGCCAGGTGGCAGAGCGAACCGTCGTCACGCCCTACGACGACGGCGGCGCGCTCGAATCTTTCGCCCGCGCCGTCGATGTCGTCACCTTTGAATTCGAAAATATTCCGGTCGAGTGCGTGCGCCATCTCGCTCGGTTCAAGCCGACGCGCCCGAACGCCGACGTTCTCGCCGTGGCCCAAGACCGGATCGAAGAAAAGACGTTCATCAACGAACTCGACATCGCCACCGCCCCATGGCGGACGATCCGGAGCGTCCAAGCGCTCGATGTCGCGGCGCGCGACATCGGCCTGCCCGCCGTGCTCAAGACCGCGCAACTCGGCTACGACGGCAAGGGCCAGGTCAAGATCGCGCCGGGCGACGACCTCGCCGCCGCCTGGAAGGCGATGGGCGCCGAATGGGGCATCCTGGAAGGGTTCATCGACCTGGAGCGGGAGATTTCGGTGATCGTCGCGCGCGGACTCGACGGCGCCATGGCCGCCTATCCGGCGGTCGAGAACGTGCACACCCGCCACATCCTCGACACCACCACGGCGCCGGCGCGCATCGCGCCCGCGCTTGCCGAGAGGGCGCGCCAATACGCGGAAGCGATCACCGCCGCGCTCGGCGTGGTCGGATTGCTCGCGGTCGAGATGTTTGTCGCGCGCGACGGGCGGCTGCTGGTCAACGAAATCGCGCCTCGGCCGCACAACTCGGGCCACTGGACCCTGGACGCCTGTCCCGTCAGCCAGTTCGAGCAACTGGTGCGGGCCATCACCGGGTTGCCGCTCGGCACGGTCGAACGCCATTCGGACGCGATCATGACCAACCTGATCGGCCGGGACGTGGAGAGCTGGCCCAAGCTCGCGGCCGAACCCGGGGCCTGCCTGCACCTCTACGGCAAGGGCGAGGCGCGCGAAGGCCGCAAGATGGGTCACGTCACCCGGCTTTTCCCCAAGGGATCCCTCGCCCAGTCGGGCGCGGCAAAACTAAACCCATAAATTTCTTGATGTTATTAGGTCTTTCGGCGAATATTCCCATAATTCAATTATGGATTAAGGGGAATCGCCATGACCGGAGGAGAAACGATTTTTCTCGTCGCATCGCTAGCCGCCTTCACGGTGTTCGCGGTGGTCGTCGCCTGGGCCAACAAGCGCACGCGCACCCACTAGCGGGTATTAATAGGCGGGACGGGCTTCGCGGCGAAGCCGCTGCTCGATCTCGCCCATGGACAGGCGCGAAACCTTCACCGCTTCCAGGAGCTCGATCTCGATCAGCTGCGCCCGGTCGAGCCGGTCGGCGATCAGCTTGCGCACGAAGGCGACGATTTCGGGCGCCACTCCCGGCAAAACCAGGATATTGGTGATCAGCTCGCGCCGCACCAGCGGGGGATACTTGACGATTTCCGCCGCCAGCACCCGCTTGACCCCCTGGGAGATCCGTTCGCTGCCGAAGATCCGATCGATGCAGAAGCTGTAGATGCCGAAATCGAGCCGGCCGGCCACGGTGCGGGTGAAGTCGACGAATTCCTGCACGAAATCGCGCGCCGCCACGTCGCCCTGAATCAATCGGGCGACCACCGCCAGGAATTCGCGATAGCGGTTGCGGGCCGGCGACAGACGAAGGTCGAGCTCACCCTCGATCGCCCTCAAATCGATCAGGCTGAAATCCCGCTCCAGCATCGCGTGCGCCGAGGTCTTGACGCCGGGTGCAAGCGCGTGTGCCTCGATCAGGTCGAACAGGCGCTCGTATTTCGCGCGCTCGCGGCCGGTGAGCGCCGCCGCCGACCGGCCGAGCGGCAACAGCGCCGCCTCCGCCACCAGAAAATCGCGCGAATAGATCGAAGCCATCGCCGCGGCGTCGGCGGGGGGCACGGCGGCGGCGAGACGGAAATCGTCGGTGATGACGAATCGGCCGCCGGCGGCGACGGTGAGATAGCGCCCCAACCGGCAGCAGGCGAGAAAATGGTCGGCGAGCGTGCTTTCGCCGGCCGCGGGCGCGAACGCGGATGTGAAGGTCCCGGCGTCGTCCGACGCCGCGGCCGCGGCGCCGCGCCCGGAATCCAACCCCCGAACCAGGATCGGCGCGTCGGTCCGGGGCGCGAACGGCGAGGCGACGCCGCCGCCGAAACGCACATCGGCGTCGGCATCCGTTTGGTTGCGATCGCGGGGATCATCCCGAGGCGTCATGGCCTGTGCCTTTCGCTCGTTACCGGCCAGCCTAGCACGCACCCCGGCCGGAGCCTACGTCCGCGCCGCCCGGGGCGGCCGGCCCCGCCCAAAACCTTGTCCCCAGCGGCGCGCGAGCCCGGGCGGAACCAGGCGCCCGAAGGCGTCGGCGACCCGTTTCGCGAACGCGATTCCGTCGCCGGCCGACTTGAGGCGGGCGCGCAGCGAGAAGATTTTCATAACGTCGGCGATGCGCCGATCGAGAAACGCGTCGGTCGCGGCGAAATTTTCGCTCTCGTCCGTGAGCCAGAACATCAGGGTGGTGCCGTAGACGCCCGAAAGGAGCGCGCGCTTGGTGTAGTAGTTGAAATCGGTCGATGCATCCCCGGCCGCGCGCCAAATCGCGTCGGCCGCCCGCCACATGAGCTTCGGCGCCAACCGGGCGTTGTTGGGAAGGGCGAGAAACGCGACCAGGCGGCGGACCGCCTCCCGGTGCGGCGCGAGTGCGTGCAACCGGGCGCGCGCTGCGGCGGCGACGCGCTCGTGGGTGCGCATCGGCTTGCGGCGCAATTGGCGGCCGAGCCCCTCGGTCATGCGGCGGTCGGCCCACGCGCCGAAATGCCGGGCCGCATCCCTGGGTCCACCCGGGAAAGCGCGCGCGAGCCCGGCCGGCCCGGCGCCGGCGTCCCGGGCTCCGGCGGCGAGCGCCTTTGCCGTCCAGCCGTCGAAGGCGACGTGAACGAGAGCGGCGGCAAGAATGGCGTCGCGCAGGCGCTCCATATCCGTCGCACGGCCGGCTTTCGGTTTCGGTTGCGCTTTCGATTTCCGTTTGGCCATCGCTTATTCCTCCTCGCCCGCCTCCTGCCCGTGCGCCTTGCGGATTTCCTCGACGAAGCCGAAGCTCGCGAGATCGCGCATGCGCATGGGATAGACGATGCCGTCGAGATGATCGCATTCGTGCTGCACGACGCGGGCATGAAACCCGGCAGCCTCCCGCGCGAAGCTGCGCCCATCCAGATCGACGGCCGAATAGCGGATGCGGGCGAAGCGCGGGACCCGGCCGGTCATGCCCGGCACCGAAAGGCAGCCTTCCCAGTCTTCCTCCATCGTCTCGCCCAAGGGCTCGATGACGGGATTGACCAGGATGTTGAGCCCTTCCGGGAACCGCGCCGGACCTTCGGTGTCGGCCTCGCCGCGCGCGGGCGGAACGTCGAAAATCACGACCCGCAGCGGCACGTGGACCTGGGGCGCCGCGAGGCCGATTCCCGGCGCATCGCGCATGGTTTCCGCCATGTCTTGCACCAAGGCCCGGATTTCGGGCGCGGTCGGGTCCGCCACCGGCTCCGCGGGACGGGCCAGAACCGGGTGGCCCATGCGGGCAATCTTGAGAATGGCCAAGGTCTTGGGCTCCTTAAGGGGCTCCCGTGGGACGGTGGGGCCAGTTAACCCGCCGTTTCCGGCCTTTTCAAGCCGTCGCCCGCGTGCTAGAAGCCCTGCCCGCTCCGAAGCGGGGGAAAACCCCGGTCGCGAGCCCGACCAACCCGAAGTTTAACGCCATTGGAGGCGAAAGAGCCCGTGCAGGTTACCGTTCGCGACAACAACGTCGATCAAGCCCTCAAGGTCCTGAAGAAGAAACTCCAGCGCGAGGGCGTGTTCCGGGAAATGAAGATCCGCCGCGCGTTCGAGAAGCCGTCCGAACGCCGGGCCCGGGAAAAAGCCGAAGCGATCCGCCGCACCCGCAAGCTCGAACGCAAGCGCCTCGAACGCGAAGGGTTCTGAACCCGGCCCCAGGGCTGAAAAAACGCCGCCGTGTCCCGGCGGCGTTATGCTGTTTAGCACGCATTCGCCTGACGTCGTTTGTGGGGGTGCTATGATCCGTCGCGTGAACACTCCCGCCCCGATCCTCGACTCGGTACTGACTTGTCCTTCGTGCGCGCGGGCGACGCCCGAGCGCATGCCCGAGGATTACTGTCTGGTCCGCTGGACTTGCCCCGGCTGCGGCGCGGCCCTCAAGCCCAAGGCCGGCGATTGCTGCGTGTTCTGCTCCTACGGTTCGGTCCCCTGCCCGCCCGTCCAAGCACAGGGCGGCAAGGGGGCGGGATCTTGCTGCTGACGCGCTCCCCTCCCCAGCCGCGCCGGATTGGTGCTAATCTCGCGTCCTGACCCGGGGAGACCCGCCATGGCGCGGTTACGCTCCAAAGTTCCCGCCGGCAGGCATCCGCCGGCGCGGATGAAACCCGAGGACGTGCGCGCGGCCTGCGTCGCGCTGTTCGGTCCGGGGATGAGCCTTGCGCGCTACGCCGACCGACTCGCCGAGGTGCTCGACTGCCACCGCCGCACCGTCCAGGACTGGTTCGTCCACGGCGTCCAGGGCATTTCCGCGCAGGCCGTGCGGCTCGCCCTGCAGACCCGCTTCCTGGAGGAGGAGAACGCCAAGCTCCGTTCGCGCACCGGGCGGCGCAAGAGCGACGGACGCGCCACGACCCGGCCCGAACAGTTCCGCTTTCCGGTGTGAACGACCGCGCGCGGGATCAGCCGAGGGCGACGACGATCTCCTCGGTCATCTTCTTCGCGTCGCCGAACAGCATCATCGTGTTGCCGCGGAAGAAGAGTTCGTTGTCGACGCCGGCATAGCCTGACGCCATCGAACGCTTGACGAACAGCACCGCCTTCGCTTTTTCCACGTCGAGCACCGGCATGCCGTAGATCGGGCTCTTGGGATCGGTCTTGGCTGCCGGGTTGGTCACGTCGTTGGCGCCGATGACGTAGACGACGTCGGCGGTGGCGAATTCGTGGTTGATTTCCTCGAGCTCGAACACCTCGTCGTAGGGTACGTTCGCTTCCGCCAGCAGCACGTTCATGTGCCCGGGCATGCGCCCGGCGACCGGGTGGATCGCGTACTTGACCTCGCAACCCTCGGCCTTGAGCTTGTCGGCCATTTCGCGCAGCGCGTGCTGGGCCTGGGCGACCGCCATGCCGTAGCCAGGCACGACGATGACCTTGGAGGCATTCTTCATCAGGAACGCGGCGTCCTCGGCGCTGCCGGCCTTGACGTTGCGGTCGCGCCCGCCGGCCGCCGCTGCCGGGCCCGCGGTTTCGCCGCCAAAGCCGCCGAGCAGGACGTTGATGATCGAGCGGTTCATCCCCTTGCACATGATGTAGCTGAGGATCGCGCCCGAGGAGCCGACCAGCGCGCCGACGATGATCAGCGCCGGGTTGGAAAGGGTGAAGCCGATGCCGCAGGCCGCCCAGCCGGAATAGGAATTCAGCATCGACACCACAACCGGCATGTCGGCGCCGCCGATCGGGATGATGAGCAGGAACCCGATCAGCAGCGAGAGCAGGACCAGCAGCCAAAACACCGATGCCGATTGGCTGAAGATCAACACGACCGTGAGCAAAGCGATCGCCGCGCCGATGGCGGCATTCAGCTTATGCTGGCCGGGGAACGTGATCGGCGCCCCGCTCATGATCCCCTGCAGCTTGGCGAAGGCGATGACCGAACCCGAGAACGTGACCGCGCCGATGGCGGTGCCGAGCGCCATTTCGATCAGGCTCGCGGTCTTGATCGCGCCGGGCGTGCCGATGGCGAACGCTTGCGGGTTGTAGAACGCGGCCGCCGCCACGAACACCGCCGCCATGCCGACCAGGCTGTGGAACGCGGCGACCAGCTGCGGCAGCGCGGTCATGTTGATCTTGAGCGCGACCACGGTGCCGATCGAGCCGCCGATCAGGATCGCGAGGATGATCATGCCGTAGGAGAGAACGCCGGGATCGGCAAGCGTCGCGAGCACCGCCACCGCCATGCCGGCGATGCCGAACAGGTTGCCGGTGCGCGCGCTTTCCGGCGAGCTCAAACCGCGCAACGCCAGGATGAACAGCACCGAGGCGATCAGATAGGCAAACCCGCTCGTGCTCGCACTCATGGCTTTTTCGCCTTTTTCTTGAACATGCCGAGCATGCGCTGGGTGACGATGAACCCGCCGAAGATGTTGACCGAGGCGAGCATCACCGCGAGAAAGCCCATGATCTTGGCGAAATTCATGTCCTGGGGCCCCGCCGCCAACAGCCCGCCGACCACGATCACCGAGGAAATCGCGTTGGTCACCGCCATCAGCGGCGAATGCAGCGCCGGCGTCACGCTCCACACCACGTAGAAGCCGACGAAACAGGCGAGCACGAACACGGTAAACAGCGCCAGGAACGGATCGCCCGCGCCCGAGGTCGCGCCCGAAAGCTGGGCGGTTTCGGCGGCGAGCTTGCCGGCGGACGCGGCGAGCTTGGCGGCTTCCTCGGCGAGGCGGGCGGCGTGGCCGGCGACCTGGCTGACGTCCATGTCAGTTCCCTCCCGCGAGCATGGGATGGACGACCTTGCCGTCGCGGGTCACCAGCGTGCCCTTGACGATCTCGTCGTCCCAGTTGATGGCGAGCGCCTTGGTCGATTTGTCGATCATCGGCGTAAGGAAATTGAGCAGATTACGCGCGAACAGCGCGCTGGCGTCGGCGGCAATGCGGCTCGGCATGTTGGTGTGGCCGACGATCTTGACGCCGTGCTTGACGGCCACCTTGTCCGCCTCGGCCCCGGCGACGTTGCCGCCCGCCTCGACCGCGAGATCGACGATCACCGAGCCCGGCGCCATCGAGCGGACCATGTCCTCGGTCACCAAAATCGGCGCGCGCTTGCCCGGGATCAGGGCGGTGGTGATGACGATATCCTGCTTCTTGATATGTTCGGCGATAACCGATTGTTCTTTTTTCTTGTAGTCCTCGCTCATTTCCTTGGCATAGCCACCGGTGGTCTGGGCGGTCTTCATCGCCTCCTCGTCCACCACCACGAACTTGCCGCCGAGGCTTTCGACCTGTTCCTTGGTCGCGGCGCGGACGTCATAGGCCGTCACCACCGCGCCGAGCCGCTTGGCGGTGGCGATCGCCTGCAGGCCGGCGACGCCGACGCCCATAACGAACGCCTTGGCCGGGGCCACCGTGCCCGCCGCCGTCATCATCATCGGGAAACCGCGCCCGAATTCGGAAGCCGCCTCGATCACGGCGCGGTAGCCGGCGAGGTTGGATTGGGAGGACAGAATGTCCATGCTTTGCGCGCGGGTGATGCGCGGCATCAATTCCATGGCGAACGCGGTAAGCCCGGCGTCGGCGCACGCCTGCACCCCGGCGCGGTCGGTCAACGCCGCCATGTGAGCGACCAAAATCGCGCCCTTCTTCATGGCCGCGATTTCGCCCGCCTGCGGCGCGCGTACCTTCCAGATCATGTCGGACTGCCCAAGCGCCTCGGCCGCGGTCGACGCGATGGTCGCGCCGGCCGCCTTGAACGCGTCGTCGGCGAAGGCGCTGCCTGCGCCCGCTCCCGCTTCGATCACCACCTCGACGCCGAGAGCGGCGAGCTTCTTGACCGCGTCGGGCGAGGCGGCAACCCGGCGTTCGCCCGGACGGATTTCCTTGAGAACGGCGATTTTCATGATGGGATCGTTGGGGGTTTGGAACCGGGTCGTATTGAGCCCTCGATAAGGGCTGGTTATGCCGCGCCCGGCGGCGCAAAGCAAGCCGTCGCGAAGAGAATAAATCTTAATTTCCGGGCGATTTGTCCCGTTTCCGGGGCACCGTCAGTTCCGCTTCCTCCAACACGCTGCCGCGCCGGTCGGCATGTCCGTCGAACGTGCGCTTGAGGTCGAGCAGCGCCGAAGCGATCGAGCGCATCGGACTTCGGGCCGACTCGGCGAGCGCGCGGTCCTCGGTCTTGTCCATGTAGGCGCTGAGACTGGTGAGGTTGTATTCGATCAGATTGAGAAAATCCTGGGTGCTGCGCGGGCGCCTGATGTAGGCGTGGTGCACGTTGCGCAGGTTCTGCACCAGGACCCGGAACACGGTCCGCAGCGACGGGTCGGATTTTCCGAGCTTCGATTCGATGGCGTGGCGCGGCACGACGATGAGGGTCGTGTCTTCGATCGCCTGCGCGCCCGCCATGCGCGGCGAGCCGTCGAGGATCGCCATTTCCCCGAACATGCCGCCCTGCCTGACGGTGGCGAGCCGCATCGCCTCCCCGTCGATAGCCTTGACGATGGCGATGGCGCCGAGATCGACGACATACGCGGCGTCGCCTTGGTCCCCTTCGCGAAAGACGAATGTGTCCTTCTTGACGTTGAGCCGTTCCACCGAATCCCCCGGTCCAGCGCGCCCCGGCGATCAGGCCAACTTGACCGCCGTGCCGTTGACGCTGACCATCAGCATCGTCTTGTCGTCGCCGCCGATCACTTCATAGTCGAGATCAACCCCGACCACCGCATCGGCGCCGAGAGCCCGGGCCTGTTCCGTCAACGCCGCGATGGCGGCTTCGCGACCGGCCTTCAATTCTTTCTCATAGGCCCCGGAGCGGCCGCCGACGATGTTGCGGACACTGGCGAACAGGTCACGGAAGATATTGGTTCCCATCACCGTCTCGCCCGAAACGAGACCGAGGTAAGACGCGACCTTGCGTCCGTCCACGCCGTCGGTGGTGGTAATGATCATCCCTCGCCCCCGCTTTTATTTAGCGCCGATCAGTCTATCACCATTCAGTCCGACGGGGGAATGTCGAACCGCGCCAGAATTTTGCGCTGCCGTTCGCTCAGGGCTTTCTCGTCGAAATCCTTAATCAAGTCGTGAAACAGGCGGTGCCAATTGACCTCGGCCTTGAGGTGGGTGAACACGCTGCCGAGGCCGACCGCGGCCCGGTCCATCAGCACGAATTCGCGCGGCGGCGTCACGCCGCCGTAGTCACGCAGCTCGCGGTGCACCTTGCCGGCGACGCGCGCGCCGTAGGCGGTGTCGCCGGTGTCCTGGATCTTCTGCACCTTGTCTTCCATCAGCGGGCCGTAGAGGAACCGCGCCCACTGGCTCAGGATCGCGATCAACCGGCGGTCCAGATTTTTGAATCCCCAGGTGCGATAGGCGGAAACGGCCAGTTCCTCGTTGTCGTCGCGCAGCGCGTAGTAAAGGTCGATCACCGCGCGGATGAACGGCGGGCGGAAGACGCGGATGCAGCCGAAATCGAGCAAGTTGATGTCGCCGTCGGATCGCGCCGTGTAATTGCCGAGGTGCGGATCGCCATGGATCACGCCGTAGTCGTAGAACGGCACGTACCAAGCGCGGAACATGTTGTGCGCGAGCGTATTGCGAAACTTGAGCGGCGCGTCGACGAAGCTCTTGAGCGGTCGGCCTTCGAGCCAGTTCATGGTCAGCAACCGCCCGGTGGACAGTTCCGCGACCGGCTCGGGCACATGGACCGTCTTTTCCGGTTTGAGCATCGCGCCATAGAGGCGCATGTTGCGCGCCTCGCGCCGGTAATCGAGTTCCTCGCGCAGGCGCGCCGATAGCTCCTCGTGAATCCGCGAGGTGTCGATGGCGCGGTCGATGCGCCGGTAGACGGCGAACGCGATCTTGAGTTGGGCGAGATCGGCTTCCACCGCCGCGCCCATGTCGGGGTACTGGATCTTGCAGGCCAGCGATCGGCCGTCGAGAGACGTCGCCCGATGCACTTGGCCGAGCGAGGCGGCCGCCGCCGCCACCGGCTCGAAGGCGCGGAAGCGCGATTGCCAATCGGGACCCAGTTCCGACGCCATGCGCCGGCGCACAAACGCCCAGCCCATGCTCGGCGCGTTGGTTTGCAAGTGGGCAAGTTCGGCGGTGTATTCCGGGGGCAACAGGTCGGGCACGGTCGAAAGAATCTGCCCGACTTTCATCAATGGGCCCTTGAGCGCGCCGAGCACGGCCTTGAGGGCGGCGGCGTCGGCGGCGGTATCGGGGCGGCGGCGCAGCAGGCGCCGGCCCGCGGCCTTGGCGGCGATCCCGCCCATGGCCGTGCCGACCCGGGCGACGCGGATCGCGCGCCGCCGGAGCGAGTCTTCGCTGCCGCCGCGCTTCGCGCTCACGTCGCCTCCAGATCGTCGATCAGACCGGCGATCACGTCGAGGCCGCGCCGCCAGAACGCCGGATCGCCGGCGTCGAGTCCGAACGGGGCGAGCAACTCGCGGTGGCGCAGCGTCCCGCCCGCAGCAAGCATGTCGAGATACTTCCGCTCGAAATCGGGGTACCCGCCGCGGTAGACCGAATAGAGCGCGTTCACCAGGCAATCGCCGAAAGCGTAGGCATAAACGTAGAACGGCGAATGGACGAAATGGGGGATGTAGGCCCAGTACCAGCGGTACTCGGGCGCGAAGCGGAACGCCGGACCGAGGCTTTCGCGCTGCACGTCGAGCCACAGCGCGCCGATGCTTTCCGGCGCGAGCTCGCCCGAGCGACGGGCGTCGTGAAAGCGGCGCTCGAATTCGTGAAAGGCGGCCTGGCGCACGACCGTATTGAGCATGTCCTCGATCTTGCCGGCGAGCAGCACGCGCCGCCGCGCCGGATCGGTTTCGCTGCGCAGCATCGCCTGGAACACCAGCATCTCGCCGAACACCGAAGCGGTCTCGGCGAGCGTCAACGGCGCGTCCGCCATCAGCGCTCCTTGCGGCGCGGCGAGGACTTGATGGACGCCGTGGCCGAGTTCGTGGGCGAGCGTCATCACGTCGCGGGCGCGGCCGTGGTAGTTCATCAGGATGTAGGGATGGACCGACGGCGCCGTGGGATGGGAAAAGGCGCCCGAATCCTTGCCCGGCGCGGGCGCCGCGTCGATCCAGCGTTCCCTGAAAAATCGTCCGGCGATCTCCGCCATGCGCGGCGAAAAGGCACGGAACGCATCAAGCACGATCGCTTCGGCCTCGCCCCAACCGTAGGTACGGACGGACACCTTGGGCAACGGCGCGTTGCGGTCCCAATAGTCGAGCGACTTGAGACCGAGCATGCGCGCCTTTAGCCGGTAATAGCGGTGCGCGAGTCGGGGGAAAGATTCCCGCACCGAATCGACAAGCGCCTTCACCACCTCGTCCTCGACATGGTTGGCGAGATTGCGGGAGGCGAGCGGGCTGGCGTACTTGCGCCAGCGGTCGGAAATCTCCTTGTCCTTGGCGAGCGTATTGAGGACCAGCGCGAACAGGGACCCGCGCTGGGCGAGCCCTTCGGCCAGCGCCCGCGCCGCCTGCCGGCGCAACGGCCGCCGGGGATCCGAGAGCCGATCGAGAGCGCCGGAGATGGTCAGCGTCCTCGCGCCGACGCGAAAGCGCATTCCGGCGAGCGTCTCGTCGAACAGGCGCGGCCAAGCTCCGTCGGTGGCGGAGCGGTCGAGTTCGAAGTTTTCCAATTCGTCCGACAGCTGGTGATCGCGAAAGACGCGCGTGTCGCGCGCCCACGGGGCGTAGCGCCGGGCGGCGGGGTCTTCGAGCGCGCGGGCGAGCGCGTCTTCCTCCATCCGATTGAGCTCGAGGGTCAGGAACAGGGTGTGCTTGGCGGCGTCGGTCAGGCGCTCGGTCACGTTCTGCAGCATCCGGCCGGTATCCGGGTCGGCGAGATCGGCGGCATGGCGCAGCGACGCATAAGCGTGGATCTTCGCGCGGCGGTCGGCGATCGCGTCGTAGGCGGCGACCGCCTCGCCGAATTCGGCGCCGGCGAGGCCCGCGACGCGGCCGCGCCAGCGCCGGTTCATATCCCGAGATCGTTCCTCCACCCAGGCAAGATCGTGCTCGATCCGGGGGTCGTCCGGCGCGGCGTAGAGATCGGCGAGCGACCAGCGCGGCGGCGTTTTGGACTTATTGGGTTTGGCGGCGCGGGCCGACCGCCGCGCCTTGGGAGCCCGGACCATGGACGGAAAATCTCCTTGCAAGGCGAGAGCTATACGGGTGGATTAGTCCGGAGGCAACGGTAAACGGACATCCGCATAGGGCCGTGAATTCGAAGGATTCCATGCACCCCGGAAGCGACCGATTCGAGCGCTGGCCGAACCTCGCGGCCATGTTTTTCGATCAAGTCGACGCGCTCGGCGACCGTCCGTTCCTGTGGGGCAAGCGCGACAATGTTTGGCGGCCGCTCAGCTGGGGCGACGCCGCGGCGCGGGTGAGCGCGCTCGCCCGCGGCCTGGTCGCCGCCGGCGTCGAGCCGGGCGATCGCGTGGTGCTGGCGTCCGAAAACCGCCCGGCGTGGGTGATCGCCGATCTCGCCATCATGGCGATCGGCGGCATCACGGTGCCCGCCTACATCACCAACACCGTCGCCGATTATGCCCATATCCTGAGGGACAGCGGCGCAAAAGGCGTGATCGTTTCCCAGCGCCGGTTCGCGGAACGGATCGCCGCCGCCGCCGACCAGGCGCCCGATCTCCGCTTCATCGCCGCCATGGACCCGCCGCCCGATCCGCCCCGGCGGGGCCCGCGCCTCGTCCATCTCGACCAGTTGATAGAAACCGGGCGCGCGCGTCACGAGAATGTGGTCGAGAAGGCTTGGTCGTGGCCGCGCTCGCGCGCCGCGTGCATCATCTACACGTCGGGCACCGGCGGCGTACCCAAGGGCGTCGTCTTGAGCCACGGCGCCATCCTGCACAACTGCCGCGGCGCCGCGCGGGCGCTGGCCGAACTCGGGATCGAGCGCGAGGTGTTTCTCTCCTTCCTGCCGCTGTCGCATTCCTACGAGCATACCGGCGGCCAGTTCTTCCCCATCGCCATCGGCGCCGAAATCTATTACGCCGAAAGCATCGAGGCACTCGCCGCCAACATGGTCGAGGCGCGCCCGACCATCATGACCGCCGTGCCGCGCCTCTACGAAACCCTGCACGCCCGCATCTCGCGCGGGGTCGCCAAGAGCGGCGCGCTGCGCCGCTTCCTGTTCGCCAAGGCCCTCGAACTTGGTCGGCGCCGATACTTGGACCCAAAGGCGCTCGGCCTCGGCGCGCGCCTGTTCGATGGACTGCTGGAGCGGCTGGTGCGCGACAAGGTTCGCGCCCGGTTCGGCGGGCGGCTCAAGGCGCTGGTGTCGGGCGGCGCGCCGCTCAACCCCGAGATCGGACTCTACTTCACCGCGCTCGGCCTGCGCATCCTGCAGGGCTACGGCCAGACCGAATCCGCGCCGGTCATCAGCGTCAACCGCCCGAACGCGGCCAAGATGCATTCGGTCGGCCCGCCGCTCGCGGACACCGAAGTGCGGATCGCCGCCGACGGCGAAATCCTCGTGCGCGGCGAACTGGTCATGCAAGGCTATTGGAACAACGAGGCGGCGACGCGCGAGGCGATCCGCGACGGCTGGCTGCACACCGGGGACATCGGCCATTTCGACGGCGACGGGCATCTGGTCATCACCGACCGCAAGAAAGACATCATCGTCGTGTCCGGCGGCGACAACGTCTCGCCCCAGCGGATCGAGGGCCTGCTCACGCTCGAACACGAGATCGCCCAGGCCATGGTCTACGGCGACCGCCATCCCCACCTGGTCGCGCTGCTGGTGCCGGACGCGGAATGGCTGCACGGCTGGGCGCGCGCCCGGGGCAAGACCGGGGACGCGGCGGAGCTGGCGGCCGACCCGGACCTCGTCGCCGCGCTCGCCTCCGCCGTGGATCGGGTCAACGCCGGGCTGTCGCCGATCGAAAGAATCCGCCGCTTCCTGGTTGCTCCCGAACCTTTCACCATCGAAAACGGCTTGTTGACCCCGACGCTGAAAATCCGCCGCCACAAGCTGCGCGCGATCTACGGGGAGAGGCTGGAAGCGTTGTACGGCTGAGTCTCAGAGCTTGTGGTAGTCGCGGAACCAAGCGACGAAGCGGGGAATGCCTTCTTCGATCGTCACGCGCGGCTCGAAGCCGAGATCGCGCCGGCTGTCCTCGATGTCGGCGTAGGTGTCGGTGACGTCGCCCGGCTGCAGCGGCAGCATCTCCATGGCCGCCTTGCGCCCCAGCGCCTTTTCGATCAGATCGATGTAGCGCGTCAGCGGTTCGGAACGGCTGTTGCCGAGGTTGTAGAGCCTCGCTGGCGGGTGGCGGCCGTCGTCGACGGGCGGGCGATCAAGGGCGGCGAGCACGCCGGCGACGATGTCGTCGATGAAGGTGAAGTCGCGGCGCATGTCGCCGTTGTTGAAGACCGGGATCGGCTCGCCCGCGACGATCCGGCGGGCGAAGATGTAGGCCGCCATGTCGGGACGCCCCCACGGCCCGTAGACGGTGAAAAAGCGCAAGCCCGTCGCCGGCACCCGCCAGATGTGGGCGTAGGCGTGGGCGATCAGTTCCTGCTCCTTCTTGCTCGCGGCGTAGAGCGACAAGGGCGAGTCGGTCCGGTCGTGGACCGAGAACGGCAGCTTGGCGTTGCCGCCGTAAACCGACGACGAGGAGGCGTAGACGAAATGGCGCAGTTTCGGCTGGCGCCGGACGGCCTCCAGGAGGGCGACCTGGCCGCCGACGTTGCTCCGGACATAGGCCATCGGCTCCTTCAGCGAATGGCGCACGCCGGCCTGGGCGGCGAGATGCACGATCCGATCGATCGCGGGATGGGCGGCGAACGAGGCCGCGAGCGCGTCGGCGTCGGCGACATCGGCCCGGACGAACGCGAAGTTCTTGGCCGCGCGCAACCGCTCAAGCCGCGTTTCCTTCAGCTTCACGTCGTAATAGGCGTTGACGTTGTCGAGCCCGAGCACGGATTCGCCCCGCGCCAGCAACGCCGCGGCGACGTGATACCCGATGAAACCGGCGGCGCCGGTGACGAGAACGGTCATGGGAAAAATGCCCGAAAGCCCGGATAAACTTCCGTATACAGGCTCCCGCGAGCTTTGCAAACCCGTCGCCGTTGTTTCGCCCGGGGCCCGCGACTAACCTTTCCGGGGGAGGAGAGATCGCATGGCGCATGTCCGCGTCGCGCTCGACGACAAATACCGCCTGACCGAGGGCCGCGCCTTCATGACCGGAACCCAGGCGCTGGTGCGCCTGTGCCTCGACCAGCGCCGGCGCGACGCCGAAGCCGGGTTCGCGACCGCCGGCTACGTCACCGGCTATCGCGGCTCGCCGCTCGGCGGCGTCGACCGGGAATTCGGGCGCGCGCAGCCGTTTCTCGCCGCCGCCGACGTGCGCTTCCACCCCGCGGTCAACGAAGACCTCGCCGCCACCGCCATCTGGGGCACGCAGCAGTTGCCGTTGTTCGGCGACGCGCGCCGCGACGGCGTGTTCGCGATCTGGTACGGCAAGGGCCCGGGCGTCGACCGCTCCGGCGACGTCTTCCGCCACGCCAATCTCGCCGGCACCTCGCGACTCGGCGGCGTGCTGGCGCTTGCCGGCGACGATCCCGCGTGCAAATCCTCGACCGTGCCGAGCCAGAGCGATTTCGCCCTGGTCGACGCCGGCATGCCGCTCCTCCATCCGGCGGACACGCAGGAATTGATCGACTTCGGCCTGCTCGGCTTCGCGCTGTCGCGCTTTTCCGGCTGCTGGGTCGGAATCAAGGCGGTCGCCGACGTGATCGACGCCGCGTCCTCCGTGGTTCTCGATCCGGCCCGGGCGCGGGCGGTCCTTCCCTCCGATGTCGCCCAACCGCCGGGCGGCTTTCACACGCGCTGGCCGGATCCGCCGATGGAACAGGAGGACCGGCTCTACCGCTTCAAGATTCCGGCCGCCGCCGCCTTCGCCCGTGCCAACGGATTCGACCGGGCGATGTGGAACCGCACCCACGCCCGCCTCGGCCTGATCGCCGGCGGCAAGACGTTCCGCGACCTGACGGAGGCGCTGGCGCTTCTCGGCGTCGACCAAGCCTGGGCGGCGGCCCACGGCGTGCGCCTGCTCAAGATCGGGTTCGCCTGGCCGCTCGATCCGCTGACCGTGCGCGATTTCGCGCGCGGGCTGGAGGAGATCGCGGTGGTCGAGGAAAAGCGCGCGCTGCTCGAACCGCAGGTGAAGGACATTCTCTACGGCGCCGGCGCGCCGCGCGTGATCGGCAAGCGCGACGAGGGGGGCTCCTGGCTGTTTCCGCCTTCGGGCGAGGTCGGACCGGAAGCGATCGCGCGCGCGCTCGCGCCCCGGCTCGCCCGCTTGGGCGACGGCGCCCGGATCGCCGAGCGCCTCGCCCGCCTCGACGCGATCGAAAAGCGCCGTGCTGCGCCCGCGAATCTTCCCAAACGCATTCCCTATTTCTGCGCCGGCTGCCCGCACAACACCTCGACCCGGGTGCCGGAGGGTTCGCGCGCGCTCGCCGGCATCGGCTGCCACTACATGGCACTGTGGATGGATCGCGAGACCGCCACCTTCACCCACATGGGCGGCGAAGGCGCGGCCTGGATCGGCCAGGCGCCGTTTTCCGCCACGCCGCACGTTTTCGCCAACATCGGCGACGGCACCTATTTCCATTCCGGCCTGCTTGCCATCCGCGCCGCGGTCGCCGCCGGCGTCAACATCACCTACAAGATTCTCTACAACGACGCCGTCGCCATGACCGGCGGCCAGCCGATGGACGGGCCGCTCGATCCGCCGCGCATCATCGCCCAGGTGCGCGCCGAAGGCGTCGAGCGGATCGCGCTGGTGGCCGAGGAGCCGGAACTCTACCGCGGCCATCCCGGCCTGGCGCCGGGCACCACCGTGCATCACCGCGACGAATTGGATCAGGTGCAGCGGAGTTTGCGCGAATGGCCGGGCGTGTCGGCAATCGTCTACGCCCAGACCTGCGCCGCGGAAAAGCGCCGCCGCCGCAAGCGCGGCAAGATACCCGACCCGCCGCTCCGCGCGTTCATCAACGAAGAGGTGTGCGAAGGCTGCGGCGATTGCGGCGTGCAGTCCAACTGCGTCGCCATCGTGCCGGTCGAGACCGAACTCGGACGCAAGCGCGCCATCGACCAGGACTCCTGCAACAAGGATTTCTCCTGCCTCAAGGGATTTTGCCCGAGCTTCGTCACCGTCGAGGGCGGGCGGCTCCGCGGCCGCCGAAACGCGGGCGCGTCGGCCGAAGCCTTCGATGCCGCGCTGCCCGAACCCGCGCGCGCGTCCGGCAAGGGTCCCTACGGCATCGTGGTCAGCGGCATCGGCGGTACCGGCATCGTCACCATCGGCGCGCTGCTCGGCATGGCCGCTCACATGGAAAGCAAGGGCGTTTCCGTGCTCGACGTCGCCGGCCTCGCCCAGAAGAACGGCGAAGTCTTCAGCCACGTGCGGATCGCCGCGAGCGCGGAGGACTTGCGCGCCGCGCGCATCGGCGCGGGCGAGGCCGACCTGCTGCTCGGTTGCGACCTGGTCACCGCGGCCAGCGCCGAAACGCTGCCCACTCTCGCCCCAGACCGGGCGCGGGCGGTGGTCAACACCCACGAAACCATGACCGCCGCCTTCACCCACGATCCCGACGCCGAATTTCCGGAAACGCGCCTGCGCCAGGCGATCGCGGCGGCGACCGCGGGCCGCGACCCCGACTGGGTGGACGCGACCGGCCTTGCCCGCGCGCTCCTCGGCGACGCCGCCGGCGCCAACGTGCTGCTGCTCGGGTTCGCCTGCCAGAAGGGCCTGCTGCCGGTCGGGCCTTCGGCCATCGCACAAGCCATCGAACTCAACGGGGTTTCGACCGACATGAACCTCGCGGCGTTCGCCTGGGGCCGCCGGCTCGCCGTCGATCCGCTCGCGGTCGCCCGCGCGGCCGGGCTTGCCGCCGCCTTGCCCGCGCGCGCGGACCAGGGCGGCCTCGACGGTTTCGTCGCGCGCCGTGCCAACGATCTCGCCCTCTACCAGAACGCGGCCTACGCCGAACGCTACCGCGCCCTGGTGGCCGCCGCGCGCGCGGCCGAGGCGACGCGCGCCCCCGATAGCCGCGGCTTCGCCGAGGCGGTCGCCCGCGCCTATTACAAGCTGCTCGCCTACAAGGACGAATACGAGGTCGCCAGGCTTTACGGCGACGGCCGCTTCGCCCGCGCGCTCGCCGACACGTTCGAGGGCGCGCCGCGCCTTACCGTTTATCTGGCGCCGCCGTTCCTGGGCGAACGCGATCCGGCGACCGGCGCCCCGGTCAAGCGCGCGTTCGGCCCGTGGATGCTGGCGGCGATGCGCCTGCTCGCGCCCTTCAAGGTGCTGCGCGGAACGCCGTTCGACCCCTTCGGGCGCACGGCCGAGCGCAAGGCGGAGCGCCGCCTGATCGCCGACTACGAAACCCTGGTCGCGGAATTGATCGGGCGGCTCGCGCCCGAAACTCACGCGCTGGCAACCGAACTCGCCGCCCTGCCGCTCGACATCCGCGGCTTCGGCCCGATCAAGAGCGCGGCGATCGCGCGCGTCAAGGTGGCCGAAGCCGCCCTGCTCGCGCGCCTGCGCGCGACACCGGGCCCGCGCGCCCGCGCCGCCGAATAACCCTTTAGCGCTTTCGCAGCAGATCGAAGCTGTAGAGCGCGAGGCCCGCCCAAACCAAGGCGAACGTCGCGATCGACGCCCCGGTCAACGGTTCGTGGTACAGGAAAACGCCAAGCAGGAACGTGGTGCTCGGCGACAGGTACTGGATAAGGCCGAGGGTCGCGAGCGGCAAACCCCGCGCGGCGATCACGAACAAAGTGATCGGAACGGCGGTCGCCACTCCCGTCGCCAGCAACATTGCGTCGAGCGCAATCGATTTGACGAGAAAAGATCCCTCGCCCGCGACCGCGAGCCAGACGATGTAGGCGATCGACGCCGGCGCCAGCATCGCGGTTTCGACCAGCAGCCCCCCGACCGGGTCCGCCGGCAGGATCTTGCGCATAAGGCCGTAGAGGCCGAACGAAAACGCGAGCACGAGCGCCACCCACGGCAGCACGCCGGACCCGGTCGCCATGATCGCGACCCCGGCCGTGGCCAATCCGACTGCGGCCCAGCGCAC
This sequence comes from Rhodospirillales bacterium, assembly GCA_016872535.1. Taxonomy (NCBI): domain Bacteria; kingdom Pseudomonadati; phylum Pseudomonadota; class Alphaproteobacteria; order Rhodospirillales; species Rhodospirillales bacterium. The sequence continues at coordinate 41,311 of VGZQ01000009.1, forward strand.
CGGCGTCAGCTTCTCGCCAAGGACGGCGACCCCGAGCGCGACGTTGACCAGCGGGTTGATGAAATAGCCGAGGCTCGTTTCCAGCACGCGGTCGTTGTTGACCGCCCAGACGAACACCAGCCAGTTGATCCCGAGCAACGCGGCCGACGCGGCAAGACCGAGCAACACGCGCGGCCGACCGAGAAGAGCCGCGGTTCGCGCCCAACGCCCGGTCAGCACCACGAAACCCGCGACCAGCAGCGCGGCCCAGACGATGCGATGCGCGACGATCTCGGTCGGCAGCGCCTCGGCCATCGCCTTGAAATAGATGGGCAACAGGCCCCAGGTTATGAACGTGACGACCCCGGCGGCCAGCGGGATGGCGCTCGATCCGCTCACCACAAGACTCCGATCAGGAACGGCAAGGTGGCGAAGCCGAGCAACGTCGACAGCATGACCAGTCCCGCGACCTCGGACGGATCGGTGCCGTAGCGCTGGGCGAACAGGAAGTTCATCACCGCGACCGGCATCGCCGATTGCAGCACCAGGATGGCGAGCGCGGTGCCCTCCAGCCCGAACGCGTGCCCGACGCCGAAACCGGCGGCCACCCCGAGGGCAAAGCGGAGAACCGCGAGGCCGAGTCCCCTGGCGAAGCCGGCGACCTTCAACCCGGCGAGCGCGACGCCAAGGGTGATCAGCATCAGGGGCACCATCATGCCGCCGAGGATGCGGGCCGTGTTCATCAGCCATGCGGGGGGCTCGACCCCGCCGCCCATGAAGATCGCGGCCCCGGCGACCGCGTAGAGCGCGGGGATGCGCGCCAGCGCGCGCGGCGAGAACGTGCCCGCCGAGATGGCGACGCCGACGGTCAGATGCAGCACCACCGATACCGTGAAAAAGACGATGGCGAGCGCGAGGCCGTCGGCGGCGAAGCCGAGCGCGGCGAGCGGCAGGCCCATGTTGCCGACGTTGGGAAACATCATGGCCGGCAGGAACGACCGCAGCGGAATTCGCGCCGCCGCGAGTACGGCGGCCGCGACCACGCCGACCGCGGCGGTGGCGGCGAGGGCCGCGGCGGCCATGACGCTCAGCGCGGCCGTGTCGAGCCGCGTATCGATCAGGGTGGCGAATACCAGCGCCGGCAGCGAAATGTTGGTGGCCAGCACCGTGACGACGTCGGCGTCGTAACGGCGGCCGCTGCGCGCCCAGGCGTAGCCGAGGACGGCGCAGAGGAACACGGGCGCGACGACGGCAACCAGCTTCTCGATCATGTCCGGCCGATCATGTGCGGACCCGCGCCCCCGGGGCCGGCGCCCAGTTGTCTCAAGGCACCAGAGCGATGCGCAGGATGTTGGTCGCGCCCGGCGTGCCGAAGGGAACGCCCGCCGTGACGACCACCCGTTGGCCGGGCTTGGCGAAGCCTTCGCGCGACGCGGCGGCGACCGCCTTGGTCACCATCTCGCTGAAACTGTGCAGGTCGTCGATCTGGACCGAATGCACGCCCCAGGCCAGCGCCAAGCGCCGCGCCGTGTCCGGGCGCGGCGTCAGGCCGAGGATCGGCACGCCCGGCCGTTCGCGCGCGCAGCGCAGCGTGGTCGAGCCGGTCGAGCTGAACGTCACGATCGCCGCCGCCGAGATGGTCTTGGCCACCTGGCGAGCCGCCGCCGTGATGGCGTCGGCCGACGTCGCCTCGGGGTCGTGGTGTTCGGCCTGCATGATCTTGCGGTACAAGGGATCGCGTTCGACCCGATAGATGATCCGGTCCATCATGGCGATGGCCTCGGCCGGATATTCGCCGACCGCGGTTTCCGCCGACAGCATGACCGCGTCGGCCCCGTCGTAGACGGCGGTCGCCACGTCGGACGCCTCGGCCCGCGTCGGCGTCGGCGAATGGACCATGGAATCGAGCATCTGCGTCGCCACCACCACCGGCCGCCCGGCCTGGCGGCAGGCGCGGATGATGCGTTTCTGGATGCCGGGCACGTCCTCGGGCGGCAGCTCGACGCCGAGATCGCCGCGCGCGACCATGACCGCGTCGGACAGCGCCACGATCTCGTCGAGATGCTCGATCGCCGCCGGCTTTTCCAGCTTGGTCATGATCCCGGCGCGGCCCGCGATCAGCTTGCGCGCCTCGGATACGTCCTCGGCCCGCTGCACGAACGAGAGCGCGACCCAATCGACGCCGAGTTCGAGCCCGTAGTTGAGATCCTCGATGTCCTTGCGCGTGAGCGGCGACAGATCGAGCACCGCGCTCGGCACGTTCAGCCCCTTGTGGTCGGATATCTCGCCGCCGACCATCACCGTCGTTTCGGCGAAATCGGCGCCGCACCGGTCGACCCGCAGGCGGACCCGCCCGTCGTCGAGCAGCAAATCGGTCCCCGCCGCAAGCGCGCGGAAGACCTCGGGATGCGGCAACGGCGCGCGGCGCTCGTCGCCCCAATCCGGATTCAAATCGAGGCGGAACTTGGCCCCCGGCGCGAGCTCGATCCGCCCGCCCTTGAACTCGCCGACCCGGAGCTTGGGCCCCTGCAAATCGAGCAGGATGCCGATCGGCCGGCCGTGCTTCGTCTCGAGCGCGCGGATGATGTCGAACCGCGTCTTGTGGTCCTCGTGGCTGCCGTGACTGAAATTGAGGCGAAAGACGTCGGCGCCCGCCTCGAACAACTTGGCCAGCACGGCTTCGGTCGAACAGGCCGGGCCGACGGTGGCGATGATTTTTGCGCTGCGGCGACGTCGCATATTGCGCCGAGATTAGGGCCTGGACACGCGTCCCGGCAAGACCGGCCCGAATTCGAACGTGCGTTAACTCCTTCTTAACCATAAGCTGCAACGATCCGGTCGCCGAAACCGGGAGGCGCGCGTGTTCGAATTCGTGTCCAAGGCTCTGCTTACCCTCGTGCTGGACAAGCGCGCGCGCGAGACTCTCGACGCGGCGAAAAAAAGCGCGCCGCCCGCCCCGCCGTCGACCGGCGCGCCTCAAAAACCCGCGACCGGACCCGCGTCGCCGCCGGCGATGACCGAGGCCCGGCGGGAATTGATCCGCAGCGCGCTCGCGGTGCAGCGCTCCAAGCAGCACGTCTTCGACGATCTGAGCGAGGACGCCAAGGCCAAGCTCCTCATCACCGCCGTCAAGGCGTTCGGGATTCCGCCCGACCAAATCGAACGCGAACTGCGCCGCCCGCGCCGCAACTCGGACCCCGGCCGCAAGCATTAACAGCGCAATTTCTTCCCCGATTAGGGAAACTCCCGCATTTGACAAAGCCGACCGGCCCACCCAACATCGGGCCGCCAGCACCCCAGCAGGGCCGCGCCCGGGAGAGGCGATGACCAGCGACGCCGAAATCAAGGTCCTCAAAAGCGAACTCACGGGCCTGTTTCACTACATCCAGCGGGTGCGCCAGGAAATCGCCGCGCTCTACAAGCCGGCCGACGACGAGCACCGCTTCGCCAGCATGTCCGAACAGCTCGACGCCATCGTCAAGGCGACCGCCGACGCGACCAACACCATCATGTCGGCGATGGAGGAAAACGAGCAGATCGTCGCCGAGGTCAAGAAGGCGATCGCCGACAAGGCGCTGGCCGCCAAGCTCGACAAGATCGCCGACAACGCGGCGGCGGTGTTCGAGGCGTGCTCATTCCAGGACATCACCGGCCAGCGCATCGGCAAGGTCGCTAAATCCCTCGGCTACGTGGAAAAGCACGTCAATGTCTTGATCGATACCTGGGGCCGGGGCGAGGTCGAGAAAACCGAAGTCAAGCCGGACCAGGAAAAGACCGCCGATGAGCAGCTGCTGCACGGCCCGCAGCTCGAGGGCAAGGGCGTCACCCAGGACGAAATCGACAAGCTGTTTCAGTAGCCCGCGCGTTCGCCGGTCCTATTAGCGCGCGAGTTCGCGCATGGCGCGATCGAGCCCTTCGAGGGTGGTCGGGTACATGCGCCCGCCCATGATCCGCCGGACCAAGCCGATTGACGCGGTCGATCCCCACCACTGCGGCGCGACCGGATTGAGCCAGACGGCGTGCGGATAGGCGTCGAGCAGGCGCTGCATCCACACCGCGCCCGGCTCCTCGTTCCAATGTTCGACGCTGCCGCCGGGATGGGTGATCTCGTAGGGGCTCATGGACGCGTCGCCGACGACCAGGACCCGGTAGTCGTCGGAAAAGGTGCGCAACACCTCGGCGGTCGCGACCGTCTCGGCGTGGCGGCGGCGGTTGTCCTTCCACACCCGCTCGTAGAGGAAGTTGTGGAAGTAGAAGTATTCGAGATGCTTGAATTCCGAGCGCGCCGCCGAGAACAGCTCCTCCATCACCCGCACGTGCGGGTCCATCGAGCCGCCGATGTCGAGAAAGAGCAGCACCTTGACCGCGTTGTGCCGCTCCGGCACCAGGCGCACGTCGAGCCAGCCCTTGCGCGCGGTCGAGCGAATGGTATCGGGCAAATCCAGTTCCAGGTGCGCGCCCTCGCGCGCGAAACGCCGGAGCCGGCGGAGCGCGATCTTGATGTTGCGCACGCCGATCTCGACCTGGTCGTCGAGGTTCCGGAATTCGCGCTTGTCCCAGACCTTGACCGCGCGGTGGTGGCGGTTTTCGTGCTGGCCGATGCGCACACCTTCCGGGTTGTAGCCATAGGCGCCGAACGGCGAGGTGCCGCCGGTGCCGATCCATTTGCTGCCGCCCTGGTGGCGGCCTTGTTGCTCGGCGAGGCGTTTCCTCAGCGTTTCCATCAGCTTGTCGAACCCGCCCAAGGACTTGATCAGGGCCTTTTCCTCGTCGGTCAGCACGCGCTCGGCGATCTTGCGCAGCCATTCCTCGGGAATTTCGGCGACCAGCGACGGGGCGCCCGGCCCGGTCGCGCCTTCCAGGCCTTTGAACACCTGGCCGAAGACGCGGTCGAACTTGTCGAGGTTGCGTTCGTCCTTCACCAGCGCGGCGCGCGCGAGGAAATAGAAATCCTCGACCGAATAGCCGGCGACGTTGCGATCCATCGCCTCCATCAGCGTCAGGTATTCGCGCAAACTGACCGGCACCTTGGCCGCGCGCAACTCGAAGAAGAACCCCGCGAACACGGGCGGCCTCAGCGTTCTTCCCGCCGGTTGATGAAGGCGAGGCGCTCGAACAGCTGCACGTCCTGCTCGTTCTTCAGGAGCGCGCCGTGCAGGGGCGGGATCAGCGTGCGCCGGTCGGCGGCGCGCAGCGCCTCGGGCGGAATCTCCTCGGCCAGCAGCAGCTTGATCCAGTCGAGCAGCTCCGAGGTCGAAGGGCGCTTCTTCAGGCCCGGCACCTCGCGCACCTCGTAGAACAGGGTGAGCGCTTCCCGCACCAGGCGCTTCTGGATGCCGGGGAAATGCACGTCGACGATCCGCGTCATGGTGTCGCGGTCGGGGAAGCTGATGTAGTGGAAGAAACAGCGGCGCAGGAACGCGTCGGGCAGTTCCTTCTCGTTGTTGGAGGTGATGACCACCACCGGGCGGGCGCGGGCGCGCACCGTTTCGTCGGTTTCGTAGACGTGGAATTCCATGCGGTCGAGTTCGAGCAGCAGGTCGTTGGGAAACTCGATGTCGGCCTTGTCGATTTCGTCGATCAGCAGCACCGGGCGCTTGTCCGAGGTGAAGGCGTGCCAGAGCTTGCCCTTGAGGATGTAGTTGCGGATGTCGTGCACGCGCGCGTCGCCGAGCTGGGAATCGCGCAGCCGCGCGACCGCGTCGTATTCATAAAGCCCATGCTGGGCCTTGGTGGTGGACTTGATGTGCCAGGCGATCAGCGGCGCGCCGAGCGCCTTGGCAATTTCGTGCGCGAGTACGGTCTTGCCGGTGCCGGGTTCGCCCTTGACCAGGAGCGGCCGTTCCAACGCGACGGCGGCGTTGACCGCGACGCGCAAGTCCTCGGTCGCGATGAAGGTGTCGGTGCCCTCGAAGCGCTTGCGGTCCATCGTCACCCTCCGCCCGCGAGCGCGCTTTCGATCGCCTTGAGGGCGTCGGGCGCCTTGGCGCCGTCGGGCCCGCCGGCCTGGGCCATGTCGGGCCGCCCGCCGCCGCCCTTGCCGCCGAGCGCGGCGGCGCCGGCGCGGACCAGGTCGACCGCGCTCACCTTCGCCGCCATGTCCTCGGTCACGCCGACCACCAGCGAGGCGCGTCCCTCCTCGACCGAAACCAGGGCGACCACGCCGGACTTGATGTTCTTCTTGATGATGTCGGCCATCGGCTTCAGGTCCTTGGCCGGCACCCCTTCCAACAGGCGCGGCACGAAGCGCACGCCCTTGATGTCCTTCGCTTCCGCCGCGCCGCCGCCGGTGCCGCCGGTCGCGAGCTTCTGGCGGGTTTCGGCGAGTTCGCGCTCCAGCTTGCGGCGCTCGTCGATCAGCGCCGCGATGCGCGCGGGCACCTCGCCCGGCTGCACTTTCAGCGAGTCGGCGGCTTCGCGCAGCAGTGTTTCCTGCGCGCGGAAGTAATCGGCGGCGGCGGCACCCGCCACCGCCTCGATCCGGCGCACGCCGGCGCCGACCGCGCTTTCGCCGACCACATGCAGCAAGCCGATGTCGCCGGTGCGCCTGACGTGGGTGCCGCCGCACAGCTCGACCGAAAACGGATGGGCCGGATCCTTGTCCCGTCCCGCCCCCATCGACACCACCCGCACCTCGCTGCCGTATTTTTCGCCGAAGAGCGCCATGGCGCCCGCCTTGACCGCTTCTTCCGGGTCCATCAGGCGCGTGACCACCGCTTCGTTGAGGCGGATCTGGCGGTTGACGTCGGCCTCCACGTCGGCGAGTTCGTCGGCGGCGAGCGCTTTCGGGTGGCTGATGTCGAAACGGAGCCGGTCGGGGGCGACCAGCGAGCCTTTTTGCGTCACATGCGCGCCGAGGCGGCGGCGCAGCGCTTCGTGCAGCAGATGGGTCGCCGAATGGTGCGCGCGCAAGCCCCCGCGGCGGTCTGCATTAACCGCCAACGTTACCTCATCCCCAACGCGTAAAGCTCCCCAGTTTCCACTAACGGTTCCTATATGCGCATGTAGATCACCGGCTTTCTTTTGAGTATCCGTGACTTGAAACGTCACACCGTCATCGGTCGACATCCATCCAGTGTCGCCCATCTGGCCGCCGGATTCGGCGTAAAAAGGTGTCTGGTTGACGACGACAACTGCCTCTTCGCCTGTCTTAACCTCGGTTACGGGTGCACCGTTTTTAACTATGGCAACAATCTTGGCTTTGGCCGCCTCGGTCGCGTAGCCGAGAAATTCGGAGGCGCCCACGTCGTCGCGCACCTGGAACCAGACCTGTTCGGTCGCGGCCTCGCCCGAGCCGGCCCAGGCCTTGCGCGCCTCGGCGCGCTGGCGCTCCATCGCCGCCTGGAAGCCGGCCTCGTCGACGCCGAGGCCGCGCGATTTCAGCGCGTCCTGGGTGAGATCGAGGGGAAAGCCGTAGGTGTCGTAGAGCCGGAACGCGGTTTCGCCGTCGAGCTTGGCGCCCTGCGCCATCTTCCCCGTTGCCTCGTCGAGCAGCTTGAGGCCGCGCTCGAGGGTGCGGCGAAAGCGGGTTTCCTCCAGCTTCAGCGCCTCGGTCATCAGGGCCTCGGCGCGCTCCAACTCCGGATAGGCGACGCCCATCTGCGCCACCAGCGCCGGCACCAGGCGGTGCATGAGGGGTTCCGTGCAGCCGATCAGGTGGGCGTGGCGCATGGCCCGGCGCATGATCCGGCGGAGCACGTAGCCGCGCCCTTCGTTGGAGGGCAGCACGCCGTCGGCGATCAGGAAGCACGACGCGCGCAAATGATCGGCGATGACCCGGTGCGAGATGGCGTGCGGGCCGTCCGGTTCGGTGGCCGAGGCGCGGGCCGATTCCTCGATCAGCGCGCGCATGAGGTCGATGGCGTAGTTGTCGTGGGTGCCCTGCATCACCGCGGCGATGCGCTCCAACCCCATGCCGGTGTCGACCGAGGGCTTGGGCAGGTTCCGGCGCGTCTGGGCGTCGACCTGCTCGAACTGCATGAAGACCAGATTCCAGATTTCGATGAAGCGGTCGCCGTCGGCGTCCGGCGTGCCGGGCGGGCCGCCCGGGATGTGGGGGCCGTGGTCGTAGAAGATTTCGGTGCAGGGCCCGCACGGCCCGGTTTCGCCCATGGACCAGAAGTTGTCGGAGGTCGGGATGCGGATGATCTTGGCGTCGGGAAGCCCGGCGACTTTCCGCCAATGGCCGGCGGCTTCCTCGTCGGTGGTGTGGACGGTGACCAAAAGGCGATCGACCGGCAGGCCGAATTCCTTGGTCACCAGATTCCAGGCGAGTTCGATCGCCACGTCCTTGAAATAGTCGCCGAACGAGAAGTTGCCGAGCATCTCGAAGAAGGTGTGGTGGCGCGCGGTGTGGCCGACGTTTTCGAGGTCGTTGTGCTTGCCGCCCGCGCGCACGCACTTCTGCGCGGTGGTGGCGCGCGAATACGGCCGCGCCTCGAGACCGGTGAAGACGTTCTTGAACTGGACCATGCCCGAGTTCGCGAACATCAGCGTCGGGTCGTTGCGCGGCACGAGCGGCGACGATTCCACGATCCGGTGGCCGTGGCGGGCGAAGTAGTCGAGGAAGGCGCGGCGGATGTCGTTGACGCTTTGCATGGGATCGACTTTAGAACCTCGACGGCCGGAATCCAAAGCCCGGCAAGGGCTTGCGAACTAAGGAGCCTGCCGGGATTTTACCGGGGTCAGGGGTTTTAGCGCCCGGGGATGGGGCGTGTCCAGGCGGGCGGGGGCGAGGCCCCGACATTGGCCCAGATTTTTCGCCGCTAAAGAGTTACTCTCAAGGGTATTACTGGCGTTGATACAATTCGAACCGGCATATCTGACCTATAGTAACGCTTACTGAGCGTTTCCAGTCCCTAAACTCCTTGTGAAGTGGCCTGGGTTACAGAGCGATGATCTCTCTCTATGTCGGGATCACAGACTGGGGTTGGTATCAGTACCTTTCCCAAAGGCCAGACCTTGCCGAGGTCAATTTCTGGCAGCCGGGCTGACCTGAGCCCCGAGTTTCATCCAGCGATGGGTAGAGCCCGTTCTGCATTTGAGCCCATCTGGCTCGGTGGTGCAACGGGATGGGGCGCGGAGCCCCCAAGGAGCTCAAGCGTCCC
>VGZQ01000010.1 GCA_016872535.1 Rhodospirillales bacterium
GCCGACACCCCCGCCGCCGTCGCCGGCGCCGCGCGGCTGGTGCTGCCGGGCGTCGGCGCCTTCGCCGCCTGCATGACGGGGCTGGAGGACAAGGGACTGACCGACGCGGTGCGCCGCTTCGCCGCCGCCGGCAAGCCTTTTCTCGGCATCTGCATCGGCATGCAGATGATGTTCGACGGCAGTGACGAATTCGGAACGACCCGCGGCCTCGGCCTGCTGCCCGGCTGGGTTCGGGCCATTCCCACAACCGACGGCGACGGCCGCCGGCGCAAGGTTCCGCACATCGGTTGGAACGCCTTGCAACCGGCGAACGGGGCCAACCGCTGGGACGATCCGCTCATGAACGAGATCGCGCCCGGCGACAGCGTCTATTTCGTCCACTCGTTCGCGGTCGAGCCGGCCGAGCGGGCCGACACGCTGGCGGAGTGCGACTACGAAGGAATCCGCCTGCTGGCGGCGGCGCGGCGCGACAATCTCGCCGGCTGCCAGTTTCATCCCGAGAAAAGCGGGCCGGTCGGATTACGCATCCTGCGCGGCTTTCTCGACGGAAAATGATCGACGGCCGCACCGTTCTTGGCGTCATCCCCGCCCGCGGCGGCTCGAAGCGGCTGCCTGGAAAAAACCTTCTGCCCGTGGCCGGCCGACCAATGATCGCCTGGACCGTCGCCGCCGCACGCGGCTCGAAATATATCGACCGCCTGATCGTTTCGACCGACGATCCGCGGATCGCCGACGCGGCGCGCGGGCTTGGCGTCGAGGTCCCGTTCCTACGCCCGGCCGAGCTGTCAAGCGACACCGCGACCAGCGAGGATGTCCTGATCCACGCCCTCGATTCCGTCGGCGGGGATTTCGCCCTGGCCGTTTTGCTGCAGCCGACCTCGCCCTTGTGCCGGACCGAGGATATCGACGCCGCCCTTGAGACTTGCGTCGCAGCCGAGGCTCCGGCCTGCGTTTCCGTCCATGTTCCGGCCAAGCCGCTGGCCTGGCTGATGACCAAGAACGGCGCGGGATGCCTGCGGCGGGCTTTCGCCCCCGACCAGGTTCCCGAACCCGCCTACATGCCCAACGGCGCGATATTCATAATCGACGTCGCGGCTTTCCGGCGCGACCGAACGCTCTATCCCGCGAACGCGGTGCCCTACGTCATGCCGGCGGAACGGTCCATCGACGTGGACACCGAGGCTGATCTGGCCGCGGCCGAGGCTCTGCTGCAAAGGCGCGCCAACGCGTGAATCCCATTCTCGTCACCGGCGGCGCGGGCTACATCGGCAGCCACGTCGTGCTCGCCTTGCGCGACGCCGGCCGCGCGGTCGTCGTCCTCGACGACCTCTCGACCGGGCGGCGCGATTTGGTGCCGGACGACGTTCCCTTTGTCCGGGGCGACGTCGGCGACGGCGCGCTCGTGCGCCGCGTCATGGCCGAGCATGGCTGCCGCGCAGTCATGCACTTTGCCGGTTCGATCATCGTTTCCGAATCGACCCGCGAGCCGCTTCGCTACTACCGCAACAACGTCGCCGCCAGCCAAGCGTTGATCGAGGCCTGCGTCGAGGCGGGAGTCGAATCGTTCGTCTTTTCCTCCAGCGCCGCGGTCTACGGCATGCCCGAGCGCTGTCCGGTCGACGAAACGGCGCCGACCCGGCCGATCAACCCCTACGGCCGGACCAAGCTGATTACCGAATGGGCGCTCGAGGACGCGATCCGGGCCCACGGCCTGCGCGTCGCCGCGCTGCGTTATTTCAACGTCGCCGGCGCCGACCCGAAGGGGCGCAGCGGCGAATGCCAGCCCGTCGCCTCGCACCTGGTCAAGATCGCGGCCCAGCTCGCCGTCGGCGCGCGCGGGGGCATGAGCATCTACGGCGACGATTACGATACCCCCGACGGCACCTGCGTGCGCGATTACATCCACGTTTCCGATCTGGCCGACGCGCACCTGGCCGCGCTGAGACACCTGGAAGGCGGCGGCGAAAGCGTGACCTTGAATTGCGGCTACGGCCACGGCTATTCGGTGCGCCAGGTCCTGGACAAGGTCGGGGAGGTCCTCGGCCGGGCGCTGCCACTGTCCGTCGCCCCGCGCCGGCCGGGCGATCCGCCGCTACTGGTGGCGGATGCGACGCGGATCGGCCGGGTCCTCGGCTGGACGCCCAAGCACGACGATCTCGGCAAAATCGTTTCCTCGGCGATCACTTGGGAGCGGAAGTTGCTGGCGGAGGCCGCGCCGTGAGACGGATCATCGACATCACCCTCGCCGTTTCTGCCCAAATGCCGTCGTGGCCGGGCGAGCCGAAACTGACCGCCTCCCTGCTGCGCGACATGGACCGGGGCGATTCCTGCACCGTCAGCCGCATCGAGGGCGGGGTTCATACCGGCACGCACCTCGACGCGCCCCGCCATTTCATCAAGGGCCGCATCAGCGTCGACGAATTGGCGCTTGATGTCCTGATCGGTCCGGCGCGGGTCGTCCATTTTCCCGACGCCGACGCCATCGATGCCGCCATGCTGGATACCCTGGCCTTGCCCGCCGGCACCGTTCGCCTGCTGCTCAAGACCCGCAACTCGACACTGTGGAACGACCCCGGCTATGCGTTCCGCGAGGATTACGTGGCGCTGACGCCCGATGCCGCCCAGTGGATCGTCGATCGCGGCATTCGACTGGTCGGCATCGACTATCTCTCCGTCGAACGCTTCCGCGAGCCCGGGCACCGCACCCACAAACTCCTGCCCGGCGCCGGCGTCGTCGCGGTCGAAGGCCTGGATCTGCGTCGGGCCGCACCCGGCAACTACGATCTTTATTGCCTGCCGCTGAAGCTCGCGGGCGCCGACGGTGCCCCCGGTGCGCGCCGTCTTGATCGTTAACGACTGACGTTTCCATCCCGGAATCCGCCATGAAAGCCATCGCCGTCATTCCCGCCCGCATGGGTTCGTCCCGCTATCCCGGCAAGCCGCTCGCGCCTTTGCTCGGTCGGCCGATGATCGAGCACGTCTATCGCCGCGCCCGGCTGTGCGCGGGACTGGCCGAGGTGATCGTCGCCACCTGCGACGACGAGATTCGCGCCGCGGCCGAGGGCTTCGGCGCGCCGGTCGCCATGACCTCGGACCGCCACGAACGCGCCTCCGACCGCGTCGCCGAGGCAGCCGCCCGGTCGGATGCCGACGTGATCGTGTTGCTGCAGGGCGACGAGCCGATGATCTATCCTGAAATGATCGCCGCCGCGATCGCGCCGTTCGCCAAGGAGGGGGACGTGCGCTGCGTCAACCTGACCAAGCGGATCGCGACCGAGGCCGAGTTTCTCAACCCCAACACCATCAAGGTGGTGATGGACGGGAAGAACGATGCGCTGTTCATGTCCCGCCAGCCGATCCCGACCCGGCCCAAGGGTTCTTTCGCGGCGATTGCCGCCTACAAGCAGGTGTGCGTCATCCCGTTCCGCCGCGACGCGCTAGCCCAATACACCCGCCTCGCGCCGACACCCCTGGAAATCGTTGAATCGATCGACATGCTGCGTTTCCTCGAGCATGGCCTGCCGGTGCGCATGGTCGAAACCGCCTTCGACAGCCATTCCGTCGACGTGCCCGACGAGCGGGTCAAGGTTGAGGCCCTGCTGCGCGACGACCCGCTGGTCGCCCGCTATGTCCGCTGATCGTTTGTCCCCGCCATAAGGAAGCCCCGATGCCCTGGAAAGTCCTGGTCACTGCTCCCTACCTGCTGCCGGTCGTCGACCGCTTTCGCCCCTGGTTCGCCGAGAACGGCATCGAGCCGGTGGTCGCCAACATCAACGAACGGATGGAGGAGGCCGACCTCTTGCCGCTGGTCGGCGATATCGACGGCGTCGCCTGCGGCGACGACCGCTTCACCGCCCGGGTCATGGACGCCGCGCCCAAGCTCAAGGTAATCTCGAAATGGGGGACCGGCATCGATTCCATCGACAAGGCGGCGGCCGAGGCGCGCGGCATCCGCGTCTGCCGCACGCTCGACGCCTTCACCGAGCCGGTCGGCGACTCGACGCTGGGCTACATCCTCTGCTTCGCCCGCCGCCTGCCGTGGATGGACCGGCAGATGAAAAGCGGCGTCTGGGACAAGATCCCCGGCCGCGCCCTGAACGAAAGCACCGTCGGCGTCATCGGCGTCGGCGCGACCGGCAGCGGCACCCTGCGCCGGGCGCGAGCCTTCGGCGCCGAGCTGCTCGGCACCGACATCCGCGATATCCATCCCGGCCATGTCAAGGCGCTGGGTGTGAACATGGTGTCCCTGGACGAACTGCTGGCGCGCGCCGACTTCGTCTGCGCCCACTGCGACCTCAATCCGACCTCGCATCACTTGATGAGCGACACCCAGTTCCAAAGGATGAAGCCGACCGCCGTGCTGCTCAACCTCGCGCGCGGGCCGGTGGTCGACGAAAAGGCCCTGGTCCGCGCGCTGCAATCGAGAACCATCGCCGGCGCGGCGCTGGACGTGTTCGAGGACGAGCCGCTGCCGGCCGACAGCCCGCTGCGCGGCATGGACAACGTCATGCTCGCCCCGCACAACAGCAATTCCAGTCCCAAGGCGTGGGAACGGATTCACCTGAGCACGCTCGATCAACTGCTGGCGGGCCTGAAGGCCGGGCGCGCCCCGCACTGCTGATTTCGCCGTCGGGCTGCCATGAACGACCGCCTTGTCCCGCAAGCCGAAGCGCCGGAAACGTCGGTCATCATTCGCGCGTTCAACGAGCAGAAGCACCTCCCCGCCCTGTTCGACGCGCTCGCGCGCCAAGCGTATCGGAACTTCGAGACCATCGTCGTCGATTCCGGCTCGTTCGACGACACCCGCGCCATCGCCGCCGCCCGGGCCGACCGCCTGCTGCGGATTTCCAGCCACGACTTCACCTTCGGCTATTCGCTCAACGCCGGCATTCGCGCCGCGCGCGGCCGGTACATTGTCATGGCATCGGCCCACACCGTCCCGTGCGACGAACACTGGCTCGGCCGACTAGTCGCGCCGCTGGTCGATTCCAACGTCGCCATGACCTATGGTCGGCAAGTGAGCGTTGAAAGCTCCAAGTTCTGCGAGGCCGAGGACATGGAGCGGACCTTCGGACCCGAGCCGCGCGACGAGCATCCGTCCCGCTTCGCCGTCAACAACGCCAATTCCGCCGTCCGCCGCGACTTATGGCTGGAGCATCCCTTCGACGAGGCGCTGCCCGGCCTCGAGGACATCGAATGGGCCCGACACTGGATGAAAAAGGGGCTGATCGTCCGCTACGTTCCCGAAGCCGCGCTTTACCACATCCACGAGGAAACCTGGCCGCAGATCCGCCGTCGCTTCTACCGCGAGGCGGTCGCTTGGCGGCGCATGAGCATCCGCGGCCGCCGTCACATTCCGATGGAACTGATCCGCGAAGCCGGCCGCGCGGCCGTCGATTGCATCCGCGCCCTGACGGCCGATGCCAATCCGGCCGCACGGCGGCTGTCGAAGCCGGCGCGGCTCGCCGAAATTCTCGCCTATCGCTTGCACAAGAACGCGGGCGTGATGCGCGGATTTTTCGAATCCCATCCGTTGGAAACCCGGGCCTCCTACGAGGCGGTCCTATTCAACCGCGCGGTCAAGGCGGTGGTCATCAAGGGGCCGGGCCAGGCGGCACTGGAGAGCGTCGAACTGCCCGAGCTGAAGCCAGGCGATGTCCTGATCCACGTCGCGCACGTCGCTATCTGCGCTACCGATCACGAAATCCGCAACGGCACGCTCGGCTACTACGCCAGCGGCATGGCCCAATATCCCATCGTGCCCGGCCACGAGTTCTCGGGCCGCGTTGCCGCCGTCGGCCGCAACGTCACCGACTTCAGAGAGCACGATCCGGTCGTCGTCGAGTGCATCCAGGGATGCGGCGCCTGCGCCGAATGCCGCGCCGACAACGCTATCGGCTGCGCCGAGCGCAAAGAGCTGGGCGTCATGGGCCTGAACGGCGCCTACGCCGAGTACGTCATCGCGCCGTCCCGGTTCGTCCATCGCGTCCCGGAGGATATGGACCTGCGTCGCGCTGCGCTGGCCGAGCCGGCGGCCGTGATCTTGAAGGCCCTGCGCCGGCTTTCCGCCGTCGCCGGCCCCGACGGCGGCGCGAGGAAGCCCGTCGGCGTCGCCGGCGCCGGCCCGCTCGGCCATCTCTGTGCCAAGATCCTCAAGCATCGCGGGCACGACGTGACCGCCTACGACCGCGACCCGCGGCGGCTCGACTTTTTCGCCGGCACCGGGATCAAGACCACGACCGCGCCCGAGGCCATCGCCCGGTTCCCCTTGATCGTCGAGATCACCGGCGATCCGCAGTCGCTCGATTCGATCCTGCACCAGTCGCCGGCGAATGCTGCGATCCTGCTGCTCGGGCTGCCCTACGGTAAGCAGCCTTTCTCGTTCGAAACCATCGCCGCGTTCGACAAGACCGTGATCGGCTCGGTCGGTAGCACCGCCGCTGATTTCGAGGCGGCGATCCGCCTGCTGCCCGAGATCGACCTGGACCCCTATTTCCGCTGCGCCCTACCGCTTGAGAACTTTCGCGACGCCTGGGACAAGTCAAAAAGCGGCAAAGTCCTGAAAGTCCTGCTGAATGTCGCGGATCGATGAGCGACGCACGTACTTACGTTTATCTGCTGAACGAAGCCGCCATGCCGGCGATTCTCTGGCGCGGCCTGACCGGCCGCATCAGCCATCTTCTCGCCGTCGAACCGGTTCTGCCGCCGCTGCACGGCTGGCTCGACCGATTCGCCACCTGGGCCCAGCGGCGGGGATATCTGCGGCCCGTCGTCGAGTTGTGCCCCGAGATGAAGCCGCTCGCCGACTATCCGACCCGCGTCCTGCTCTATGACGTTTTCGGAACGATCGAACCTTGGCACGACCGCTATTATCGCTTCGCCAAGGCCGAGCGCGAGGCGCCGGCGCTGGCCATGGCCTATAAACAGGTCACCTGCAATCATGTGCGCTGGAAGCACCACAGCCTGTTGATGGTCGAGGCTGTCCTGCGTGCCCGCCCCGACGCCCGTGTCATTGGCCTGCCGCGCGACACCAAGGACATGCTCGAAGCCTATTGGGGACGGCGGTTTGATGCCGCGCCAGCTAGCCGGATTCCGCGTGAGCCAATCAATGCCCTGTTTTCGCTTGCGTTTGCGCTTTACGCCATCGTCTGGACTCTGTCGCGCGTACGGGCGCGAGTCGAAACCGAATCCTTCTTCTTCGCTGCCGACTACATCGAGGACGAACGGGAAACCGAACTCTACCGCGAAGTCGAGGATGGCGGACCCCTGCTGCTGGCGTTGCGCAACCGTTCTTACCAGGTACCGGCGGAGTTGCGTGCAAAATACCGTATCGCCGCACCCGGCGATGGCCGCCTGACCCTGGCTGCGGCGGCAAAGCTGTTGCCGGCGCTCATCGCCGAAGCTGCCACCATCTGGCGCCGGTTCCGTCGGGTCGAACCGTCGCACTTCTATCTGCTTGCCGCCTTGCCCTATCGCCGCTCGGTATTGCGCGCGTTTTTTCACCGTTTTCGCCCGCGTTTCTTCTGGGGTCGGGACGATTACAACGTCGAGCACCTGATCCGACGCGAAGAAATCCGCCGCATCGGCGGCCAATCCCACGGCATCAATCATGGCTATCCCGCCTATTCGGCCGTCTTTCCCATGTGGCGCTACATCGGCTTCGACCGGTATTACGTTTTCGGCCGCGCGCTTTACGACCGCTACATGCGTAAAACCTGGGCGGCGGACATGGAGGTCGTTCCGGTCGGTACGTTCGGTGCCAGCCGCGCGCAATACAAGCGCCGCGTGATCGAGCGCCCGCGCAACATCGTCGTCTTCGCCGCCGCGCTGATTTGGGATTCGGAGATGGTCGCCTTTGTCCGCGACCTTGCCCGGCATTTTCCCGACCGCGACATCTTGCTCCAGGTCAAGAGCACTTTCGTCGATACCGAGGCCGGCCAGCGCTTCACCGCCGCCTGCGCCGAGGGGCTGGCCAATGTCCGGCCTGTGCGCGCGCCGATGTTCGAGCTATTCGAGCGGGCGCGCTATTCCTTCTCCGACCCCTCGACGGTGGTGGTCGAGGCCCTTCAATTCGGCCTCTATTCCTTCTTCGCCGACGTGGCGCCGATGCAAAAAACATCCCTGCTGCGCGAATTCGAGGGCCTGGCGGTCAAGAGCGCCGCCGAGGCCGCCCAGCGCATCGCCGGAATCGAGAACGGCACCCAACCCTACCGGCGCGCGCTCTATGCCGACCTGATCGATCTGTCCGGGTGCACAATATTCGATGCCGTCCGCGAGGGCCTAGGTCTTCCCGCCCGCGAGTCCGCCCAACCGCTTTCCGACTTGGCTTGAAAGCGAACGCCATGAAGCTCCACCCCGTCGTCAAGAACATCTTGCGCCCACCATACCGGGCTGCGCTTTGGCTGGCCGCGCGATTGGCGCATGGCTTGGCTTGGTTGCTGCACGCCCTGCTCGGCCCGACGCGATTCTTGAAGCTGGTCCATTTCGTTCGGCGCGAAATGGACACGACCATTGAGGTCGGCGGTCTGCGCTTCGATGCCAGCCACGAGATCCCGCTTTATCGCGCGCTGACCCTATTTACCAAGGAGCCCGACACCATCGCCTGGATCGACGATTGCGTTTCCGAGGGTGACTCCTTTTACGACGTGGGCGCCAACATCGGCGTGTTCACCCTTTACGCCGCAACCCGCAAGAAGGCAGCGGTGGTGGCCTTCGAGCCCTCGTCGGAAAACTACGCGATCCTCAACCGCAACATCTATATGAATGGGCTGGCCGATCGGGTGATCGCGCTCAATCTCGCCCTGCACGACCGCACCGCGCTGTCGATGTTGAACTTGTCGGCGTTCATGCCCGGCAAGGCCGGCCACGGTTTCTCCATCGCCGTCGCCGGATCCGATTACAGCGCCTTCATCCCCGATTTTCGCCAGAGCGTGATCGGCTATCGCCTCGACGATTTTGTCCATACTTTCGATGTCCCTTTTCCCAATCATGTTAAGATCGACGTCGACGGCAACGATCCGGTCGTGCTAGAGGGAATGCGCGGGCTGCTGGACGATCCGCGGCTGAAAAGTGTCGCCATCGAGCTCAATCCCGACTTCCGCGAGGCCGACCGCCAAGTCGCCGATCTTCTTCTCGCCCACGGGTTCGAAAAACTGGACGGCGAGCGCTACCGGAACCTGGCGAACATCCGCGACGGCTTGGCACACAACTATTTCTTCGTGCGCGGACGGCACGCCCTTTGAAAATCGGCAACGAACGAGAGCGTTGACGCGATGACCCAGGCAGTGAACAACGATCTTCCCGGAGCGAAGGCCCGATCGGACTTCCGCGTCCTGATCGTCTATCCGAACTTGCCCTTGATGCTGATCCCGGCGCTGGCGATCGCGCTGTTCACCCGCGTGCTGCGCGAGGAGGGCTACCAGGTCGAGCTGTTCGAGACCACTCATTACCTCGACCAGGAGGAGGACTCGAGCTCGGAGAACCGGGTCAAGATGCTGAACGTGCGGGAATTCAGCGTCACCGAGGACCTTGGCATCACGATCAAGCACGACATGTTCGGGGACTTCCGCCGCAAGGTCGAGTCGTTCAGGCCCGACTTGATGATCTTCTCGGTGGTCGAGGACGCCTTCCTCCAGGCGCTCGCTCTGCTGCGGCGAGTCCAGGATCTGAATATTCCCCACGTCTTCGGCGGCGTTTTCCCGACCAACGCTAAGGAGCGCTGCTTCGACTTCCCCGAGATCAAGATGATTGCGCTCGGCGAGGGCGAGCGGACCGTGGTGGACGTCGCCGAGGCCGTTCGCCAAGGCAAGGCGATCGACACTATCGCCGGCACTTGGTCGCGGCTCCCCGACGGCACCATCCGCAAGAATCCGGTGCAGCCGCTGGCCGACATCAACCGCTACCGACCCGATTTCAGCCTGTTCGAGGAAAGCCGTTTTTACCGGCCGATGGGCGGGCGAGTGTTTAAGATGATTCCGGTCGAGACCTATCGCGGCTGTCCTTACTCCTGCACCTACTGCAATTCGCCGGCGCAGCGGGTCTTTTCCAAGGACAACGAACTCGGCAACTTCCTGCGCCGCAAGCGCATGGACGTCTTGCGGGCGGAACTGACCGAGCATTACGCCGCCTACAAGCCGACCTTCTTCTACTTCGTTGACGATTCCTTCCTGGCACGGCCGCGCCAAGAGATTTTTGATTTCTGCGATATGTACGAGGAATTCCGCCTGCCATTCTGGTTCAACACCCGGGCGGAAAACTGCGACGCCAAAGCCCTGGCGCGGCTCAAGGAAGTCGGCTGCTACCGCATCTCGTTCGGCATCGAATGCGGCAACGAGGAATACCGCCAGCGCGTGCTCCGGCGCAAGATCACCAACGCCGAGATGATCGACCGCTTCGCGATGATCGCCGATTCCGGCATCGCCTTCAGCCTCAACCTGATCGTCGGCATGCCGGGCGAAACCCGCGAACTGGTCATGGACACGGTTGATCTGGTGCGCTCGGTGCACGGCTACGACGCGCTGACGGTCAGCATCTTCACGCCCTATCACGGCACCGTGCTGCGCGACGTCGCGGTCAAGAACGGCTGGCTCGACCCCCAGACCATCACCCGCCACACCACTGCCCGCTCGATTTTGACCATGCCGGCGCCGTTCCTGAGCGCCGACGACATCGACGGGCTGGCCGCAGTCATGCCGCTGTACTGCTACTTCCCCAAGAGCGAGTGGCCCGCCTTGCGCCGCGCCGAGGGGTCGGACGCCGAGGGCCTCGCCATCCGCGAGCGCTACGCCGAGATCTATCGCAAGAATTTCTTCGGCGAGACCCAGGATTCGCGAAAGACCTTCCTGGTCGAAGGCGGCACCGGCTGCCGGACCAACCCCAAGGACGCCTTCCGCCTGAGCCCCAAGCGGCTTTCGGCCGACGAAATCGCCATGCTGTCGATGGGCTGATTCTTCCGTACGGCTTTTCCGCTTCGTGATTCCGGTTATCCAAAAGGTTTTTTCGTTTCTGGACGCGCGCACGCGCGTCCAGGGCGCCGGACTGCTGGTCCTGATGGCGCTTTCGGCGCTGCTGGAGATGTTGTCCATCGCCCTGATTTTTCCGCTGGTCCAGCTGATTTTCACCGCCGGCGAGGGCCCGGCCTGGGCCGAGGCGGCTCGGCGCGTTGTCGGCGCCGAGGGATTCGCCTTGGCCGCGACTGCCGGCGCGGTTTTCGCCCTGGTTTTCGTCGGCAAGAACGCCACCCTGCTCGCGATCCAGTACGCCGTCAGCCGCTTCACCCTGACGAAGCTGGCCGCCTTCCAGAACCGGCTCTACCGCCATTACTTGGAGCGTCCCTACGCCGCGCAGCTGGCCGATCATTCGGCGGTGCCACTGCGCAACATCGCCACCGCCAGCACCGCCGTGTTCGACACTTTGCGATCGCTGATGACGCTGGCGCTGGAGGGATTGTTGATCGCCGCCGCTGCCGTCACCGTCGCCGTTTTGGTCCCCGGACTGGCGCTGGCCGGGGTTTTTCTGTTCCTGGTCCTGGCGGGCGCGTTCCACTTCGCCGCCGGACCCTATTTCCGGCGCTGGGGCGAGGCGGCCAACGCCGCCAATGCCGGCTTGCTGCGCTGGACAGTCCAGGGCATCGCCGCGCTCAAGGACATCAAGGCCTTCGACTGCGCCCCCTATTTCGAATCCCGCTTCGCGGCCGAGACCCGCGAACTCGTCCGGGTCCGCACCTGGCGCCAGGTCAGTCAGCTCGTGCCCCGCGCCCTGGTCGAGACGCTGATCGTCGTCGCCGGAACCGGGGCGATCGTTTTCCTCTACGCTGACCGCGCCCAGGCCGGCGAGGCCTTCGGCGCGCTCGGCGTCGCCGGCCTGGGCGCGATGCGGATCATCCCCTCGGTCAATCGGGTGCTGGGCCTGATCGCCGAGATGCACCAGTTCGGCGCCGAGGTAACGACGCTGCACGACGAACTGGGACGGCATCCGGCGGACGGCCCGAGCGGCGGCGATCCCGGCCCGACCGCGCCTCTGCCGTTCGCCCACGACATCCGGCTCGACGGCGTCGCATTCCGTTACGCTGACGACCGTGCCCCCGCGCTAACCGATCTTTCCCTGACAATCCGTAAGGGCGAGGCAGTCGGCGTTGTCGGCCCATCGGGGGCGGGCAAATCGACCTTGGTCGATCTCCTGCTCGGCCTGCTCAGGCCCGACCGAGGCCGTCTCTTGGTGGACGGCGCGGACGCCTTTGCTGCGATCCGGGCCTGGCGCGCCAATATCGGCTATGTGCCACAATCAATTTACCTGCTCGATGACACCATCCGCCGCAATGTCGCCTTCGGCGTGCCCGACGAAGAAATCGATCCGACGCGGGTGGAACGCGCGTTGCGTCTGGCCCGGCTCGATGCCTTCGCCGCCGGCTTGCCCGAGGGGATCGAAACCCGCGTCGGCGAGGACGGAGCGCGACTGTCCGGCGGCCAACGCCAGCGCATCGGCATCGCGCGGGCCCTTTACCGCGATCCGCCGATCCTGCTGTTCGACGAGGCAACCTCGGCGCTCGATGCCGAGACCGAGCGCGAGATCGTCGCCGCCATCGATTCCCTCAAGGGCGGGCGTACCCTGATTATCGTCGCCCATCGCCTGACCACGCTCGCCAGCTGCGACCGGATCGTCATGCTGGCGGATGGCCGAATCGCCGACGACGGCGCCTTCACTGACATGGCCCGGCGCCATCCCGACCTGAACCGCGCCCGCGAGGCGTCCGCCGCCGGCCGATGAGCGATTTCGAGCTGCGCCAGTTCTTGCTCGCGGTCGTCGTCCTGCTCGGCGCCGGACATTTCGGCGGCTATGTCTTCCAGCGCCTCGGCCTGCCGCGCGTGGTCGGCGAGATCGCGGGCGGCTTGGCGGTAGGCAAGTCGGTGCTGGGAACTCTGTTTCCCGGACTTTTCGCCTGGCTATTCGAGGACTTCGCCGGTACGCCGGTGTCGTTGGCGGCCTTCTACTGGATCGGCCTGATTCTTTTGATGTTCACCTCGGGCTTCAGCATCGAAAAAAGAATCGAGCACTCGGACCGCCGCGTTATCCTAACGCTGATTGCAGGCACTACAATCTTACCATTTCTCGCCGGCTGGGGTCTAACGGCGAGCGTCGATTTCTCCCGCTACACCGGGCCGGCCGCCAATCCGCTTGCCCTGTCCCTAGTGGTGGCGATCGCTGTCGCGGTGACGTCGATTCCGGTGATTTCGCGGATTTTCATCGATCTCGGTATCGCCGAGGGGCGCTTCGCCAAGATCGTCCTGTCAGCGGCCATCGGGCATGACATCCTTCTCTGGGCGGTGTTGGCGGTGGCTACCGGCTTGGTCGCCCTCGGCCAGCCCGATATCGCCTCGATCGCCATGATCGTGCTCAAGACGGTCCTGTTTTTCGGTGCGGCCGCCCTGGTCGGGCCGTGGCTCCTCTACCGACTGACCCGCACCCGCTACAACATCGTACGCAAGGCCTCGCCGATCGGCTGGGTCCTGATCATCTGCTTCCTGCTCGCGGCGCTGGCGAGCGTACTCGAAGTCAACGTCGTGTTCGGCGCACTTTTGGCCGGGATCGTGTTCGGCATGACCGGCGACCCCGAAGTCGAGGAAGTCAAGACCCGCATCTCGGATTTCTCCTTGGCCTTCTTCATTCCGTTCTACTTCGCCATGGTTGGTTTCAAGATTGACTTAATCGGTGGGTTCGAGCCGTTGTTCGCCCTGGGGTTCATTCTGTTTTGCACCGTCTGCCAGCTGACCGCGACCTTCGTCAGCGCACGCGCCGCCGGATGCGATAATGCCACTGCCCTTAACCTCGGCATGGCGATGAATACCCGCGGCGGACCGGGCATCGTGTTAGCAACGGTGGCTCTCGAATATGGTATCGTCAATCTGGTCTTCTATTCGACCTTGATCGCGCTCGCGATCGCGACTTCGCTGATCGCCGGCGTCTGGTTTCGTTATCAACTGGCGCAGGGCCGGCCGCTGTACGCCGACCGGCACCTCAACACCAACGGCACAATTTCGTCATGACTATCGAACTTCTTTGCACCCTCGGCCCGGCCTCAATGAACGCGCGGGTCATTTCCCGCCTCGAACATCTTGGCGTCTCGCTGTTCCGCGTCAATTTGTCTCACACCCGGCTCGAGGACGTCGAACGGGTAGTCCGCTTCATCCAGGAACATTCCCGCGTCCCGGTCTGCCTCGACACCGAGGGGGCCCAGGTCCGCACCACCGGGCTTGCCGACGGCACCGTCATCCTGCGCGAGAATACCCTGGTGACGGTGCATCCCGTGCCGGTCCCCGGTGACGAACGCAACATCGGACTTTACCCACCCTACATCCTTGCCGAACTTCGACCCGGCGATTTCATCAGCATCGACTTCAACGCCGTCCTGACCCAGGTGGTCGGTGGTAGCGAGAAAGGCGTCACAGTGCGCGTCGTCAACGGCGGCACCGTCGGCTCCAACAAGGCGGTCACGGTCTACCGCTCCCTCACCATGCCGGCCTTGACAGACAAGGACCGCGCCGCCATCGCCATCGGTCGCAAACTCGGCATCCGCCACGTCGCCCTGTCCTTCGCCAACCGGCCCGGCGACGTCGACGAGACCCGGGCGCTGGCAGGCGAGGGCGTTTTCGTCATCTCCAAGATCGAATGCCGCAACGGTCTCGATCATCTCGCCTCCATCGCCGAGCGGTCCGATGCTATCCTGATCGACCGCGGCGATTTATCACGCGAAATCCCGATCGAGCGCATCCCTTCCGCGCAAAAATACATCATCCGCACCGCGAAACAGGTTGGCCGCAAGGTCTACGTCGCCACCAATCTGCTGGAAACAATGGTCGCCGCGCCGATTCCGACCCGCGCCGAGGTCAACGACATCTTCAACACCCTGGATGACGGCGCCGACGGCCTGGTCCTGGCGGCCGAAACCGCGATCGGCAAATATCCAATCGACTGCGCCGCCATGATCCGCAAGCTGGTGCGCGAATTCGAGAGCGGCAGCCTCGCCGCGCCGTCGAGCGAGGCTTTCTCGCTGCTGGCTGAGCCCCACGGCGGCAGCTTACGCGTCGCCGAGGCGACCGAGGACGAGCGCGCCGCCGCGCGCGCCCTTCCCGTCGTCCCGGTTCCGTACGCCGTGCTGCAGGACGCCGAGCAGCTCGCACTCGGTGTTTTCTCGCCGCTCGAGGGATTCATGGACCGGGAAACCCTAAAATCCGTCCTCGCCGATTGCCGCCTTCCCGGCGGCGAGGTCTGGACCATGCCCATCTTGATGCCGTTGCCGGCCGGCATCCCCAAGCCCGCCGCCGGCCAACGCTTGGCCCTCGCCGATCCGAGCGGAACAGTTCGCGCCCTTCTCGACGTCGCCGAGGTGTTTTCGTTCGATGCCCGCGACTTGGCCGCCCGCTGGTTCGGAACCGATTCTACCGCTCACCCGGGAGCAGCACGAATTTTGGCTGGACCCGATGTGTTCGTCGCCGGCAAGGTCACTCTAATCGAACGCCTGCCGTCGGCCTTCAGTGCCTACGAGCTTACCCCCCAACAGTGCCGATTCGTCTTCATGCAAAAAGGCTGGACGCGCATCGTCGGCTTCCATGGTCGCAACGTACCCCATCGTGCCCACGAGTGGATTCACTTGGAGGCGCTGGAGCGCACCCATGCCGACGGTCTTTTCCTCAGCCCGGCGATCGGCGCGGCCGAGCCCGGGGACTTCCAACCGGGTGTCATCATCGAGGCCTACAAGATCTTGCTCGCGCTCGATCTCTACCCCAAGGGGCGCGCTGTCCTCGGCGCCTTCTCGAGCCATCGCCGGCACGCTGGCCCGCGCGAGACGGTGTTCGACGCCCTGTGCCGCAAGAACATGGGCTGCAGCCACTTCATCGTTGGCCACAACTATGCCCGTCTCGACGAGTTCTACGGCGCTGACGGCAATCGCCGCCTGTTCGACTCACTGGGCGACATCGGCATCGAGCCAGTCTTTTTCGATCCGGTCGGTTACCATGAAGTCTCGGGGCGCTACCTCAGCTGGCGCGAATCGCCGGACAGCAAGATCCTTCGCAGCACCGACTTGCGTCAGGCCATCGCCGCTGGCCAGCCGGTTCCGCCCTGGGCGCTGCACCCGTCCGTACTCGAGATGCTCCGCGCTGAACACGCGGCGGGGCGCGGCATCGTCCGGTCATGAACAAGGGCCTGGTTTTCTGGTTCACCGGCCTTTCCGGCGCCGGCAAGACGACGCTCGCCCAAACGACGCGGGAGGCGCTTGAGGCCCGGGGTCGCTCGGTCATGCTGCTGGACGGCGACGGACTGCGACCGATTCTGAGCGCCAACCTCGGTTTCGGCCGGACCGACGTGATCGAGAACAACACCCGGGTTGCGCGCCATTGCGCCCGGCACCGGACCAAGGCTGACATTGTGCTGGTTCCGATCATTTCCCCTTACGTCGAAGGGCGCGCAGCAGCGCGGTCGATCCTGTCGCCTGGCTTTTTCTTGATCCACGTCCGCGCCGACATCGAAACGGTCATAGGTCGCGATCCAAAAGGACTCTATCGCCGTGCGTTGGCGGGCGAAATCTCGGACATGATCGGTTACTCTCCCGAGACGCCCTATGAGCCGCCCGGAGACGCCGATCTCACCGTGGACACTGTCGCTCTGGCGCCAAGATCGGCCACCCAACGTCTCGTCGCCTTTATTTCCGAGCGTCTTGCGGCGTGAACCACGTGGACAAGACCTTGACGTTCGTGCTGTCGACCGGTGGCTGCGGCACGCATCTTCTAATTGATTTGTACAAACGCGCCCCGGTTCGGTTTTTCGATCACCGATTGGTCGAGTTCTGGGTCACTTATATCCAAGCGCGTTATGATCCCGCCGCGATTGCACGCTCGGACCTATTCCCTGGCCTCGGTGCACTGGACGCCGTCAAAGGCTTCTACCGGCGCTTCGGTGTCGACTGGGGAAACGACTCCTTGAGCGAATCCGGCGCGGTCGCGTTATTCGGACAGATGCTGAACCAAGCCGGCCCGAGACTTGCCTCCATCCATAATTACGAGTTGATCTCTCCCACGCCGGGACCGCTTGCCGACGGGCGAGATCCGATATGGAATCTCGCCATGCGCGACGAGGCACGAGGACTGTTCGAGCGGGCGGTCGTCGCCGCCGGCTACTGCTTGGACACGCTTATTCTTCTGCGCCATCCGGTTGACGTTTTCTTGAGCGTGTTCGAGCGCACTGGCACGCATACGCCCGAGGTCGCGCTCTATGAAAGCACCAAGGCGTTCATACGCCTAGCGCGCGATTACGCACGCAGACCAAATACCGCTATGGTACGCTACGAGGATTTGTGCCGCGGCGACAGAGGCGCCTTGGACATTCTCGCCCGCGTCAGCGGCTTGACCGAAACGGATCTCGACGCCAGCCCGTTCGCCAACGGCGAAATCGCCAAATACCGCCGCTATCCTCGCCGCCGGGTCGCCGAGGTTGTCCGGCACCTCGCGGACACCTTACCGGCATTCGGATACCGCGCCGAGATTCCCTCGCCGCTCGACAACGCCGTTTCCGTGGTTGTCTACTCCTTGCACCGTTGGGCCGGTGAAATTCGCGGCCTCAACGCCGTGTTTGCCGGAGACTTTCGCGCCCCGAACGCCGTGTTCCGCCGCCGGCGCTCGGTGATTGGCCGGATTTACTGGCAGATATCGCTGCTGATCCCTTCGCGGCGGCGCAATTACGGCCGGGCTTATGAACTGGTCCATTCCCGCGCAATGCCGACCCCTCGCTATGAGCGGCCGATCCGCCGGCTTTTCGGAATGTCCGTGGTCGAGTAGAGCATGGTGCCGACCCTAGCCCTCTCCAACATCGCCTTGCCGCCCCGTGATCATGCCGCGCTATTCCCAGCAGTGGCGGCCCTGGGCGTCGCCGGCATCGAAGTTGCACCAAGCCGGGTCTGGCCCGGTGTTGGCCCCAGCGTCGGTGGCGCCCAGGCGGCGGTCTATCGCCGTGCAGTCGAAGGCGCCGGGATGACGATCGTCGGATTGCACTCGTTATTCTTCGAGCGTCCCGATCTGGGATTATTTAAGCCCGAGGCCCGCGCGGCGACGCTTGATTTTCTCGTCGATCTGTCGGCGCTCTGCCGTGATTTGGGCGGGCGGACGCTGATCTGGGGTGGAGGCCGGCGTCGAGGCACCGTCGCCCATAAGGATGCTATCGCCGAATCGATCCGCTTCTTGACCGAGCTTTGCCCCCGGATCGAAGGCCACGGCACGCGCCTGTGTTTTGAGCCGCTCGGCCCCAGGGATAGCGATTTTATCAACTCCGCTTTCGAGGCTATCGAAATAGCGAACGCCGTTGATCACCCCGCCTTCGCCGTGCAGTTGGATGCCAAGGCGCTGCACGAAAACGACGAAGACGATCTTGCCACATTCGTCGCCGCCCAAAAGTACCTAATCCACTTTCATGCCAATCAGCCGGGGCTTGGACGACTCGATCAGGGGCCGGTCGACCAGCGGAAAATGGGGGATTTTCTGCGCCATATCGGATATGACGGATTCATCACAATTGAACAACGAATGCTGAACGAATCCGACCCCATGTCCGATATTCGCCGCTCCGTTGCCGTATTGAAAGAATGCTACGCGTGACCAAACCATCGTTTCCTGATTGGATTCCGAAAGTCGATCCGGGCATGCGCATCTTGATCGTTGGCGCTTCGGGTGGCTTGGGGCGCGCGCTGACGGCGATGTTGCTGGACGGATCGAAGTGCGTGATCGGTGCGCACGGCGCGACCAGGACGGCGGCCGCCAGGGGCAAGCGCGTCATTCCAATCCGCCGTGCCTTTGAAACTGAAACCGATTGCGTCGCCGTCGTCGATGAATTTTGTTCCAAGGCTGGCGGGATAGATGCCCTAGTCGCACTTTTGGGCGCGGTCCATTTTTCGGGTCATTGGAGGGACGTTCCCGCGGCACATTTTGAGCGCGACATGGCCGTGAACCTTCATCAGCCGTTTTACCTGGCGCGGGCCGCGATAAAGCACATGATTGCGCAGGGTACAGGCGGGCGTATCATCCTCAACGGCACCGAATCGGCCTTGCACGGCGGCAGCGCGCTGTCCCTGCCCTACGCAACGGCCAAGCGCGGTACCGAATGCCTGGTGCAGGGGTTGGCAAGGGAGGGCGCGCCGCATGACATCTTGGTCAACGGGGTTCGTTTCGGGTTCATCAAAAGCGGATTTCACCAGCGCTGGCACGCGAAAACCCGAGACGACCTGAAGGCCCGCGCCAAGCTGGTGCCGCTGAAACGCGGCGGCGAACCGGAGGAAGCAGCCGCCCTGATGGTCTATCTGCTGTCGGGCTGGGCACAATTCATCACCGGCCAGATGATCCCGCTCACTGGCGGCGACTGGTTATGACGTTAGCAATAACGGTCACATGAATCGCGTCAGGACAGCTTAGCCGGAGCAGGCGCGACGTATTCCTTGCCTGGGCGGGACGTAGACAGGAAGGCCCAAAGCATTTCCCGCCCGCCGCGAACCACCTTCAGCACCATCTTGATGAAGATGGGGACCAAGGGCGCGAAGCCCAGCATCCGGATCGCGGCGATGAACCGGCGTGGCCGTAGGTGGATCTTGATTAGGCCCAGCGCCTGGTAGCGGACGAGATCTTTGGCGGTCAGATCGTTGACCTCGATCGGACTGTCGTCGTAGCGGGTGTACTTCGATAACTCGTCGTAGCGCAGTCGCAGGCCGTATTTGCCTTCCCGCGCCCACTTCAGCATTTCGGTGCCGGGATAGGGGTTGGCAATGGAGAAGTTCGTGAACAGAAGTTCGGGAATGCTGTCCAGGAACTGGATCGTGCGCCGGACCGACGCCTTGGTTTCGCCGGGCGAGCCGAGCATTGCCGAACACATGGCCTCGACCCCGTGCTTCTCGCACAGGCGGAAGAATTCCCGCGTTGCCTCCTGCGGCACGTCCTTCTTGATGATCTTCAGGACCTCGGGATCGCCGCTTTCCACGCCACAGCTCAGGCGCACCAACCCCGCCCGTCTCAAGAGCGCCATCATCTCGTCGTTGATGAGATTGGCACGCGTCCAACCCTCGAAGGTGATCGGCAGCTTGCGCTTGATAATTTCGTTGCAGAGATCGACGGTGTGCTTCTTCTTCAGGGTGATGTTTGAATCCATGAAAAAGAAGTGCTTGATCCCATAGTTCCGGTAATGGGCCTCCATTTCGTCGGCGATGTTTTCCGCCGAACGGTACCGCATCTTGGCCACTTCGCCGTCGTATTTGACATCGGAGCTTTCGCTGCAGAACGAGCACTTGAAGGGGCAGCCGCGCGACATCATGATCGAAACGTACTTGCCGATGTTGCGATTTTTCCACAGCGCGAAGGACATCCGGTACTGTTTCATTCGGGAAAGATGGACCGCAGGCAGCGGCAGCTTGTCGAGATCCGGGAAAATGCGTCGAGGTTTGTTGCGCACGACTTGACCGTCGCGACGCCAAGCTATGCCGTCGATCCCCGAATAGTCGGTTGCGCCTGAGGCAAAGGCCTCTAGAAATTCCGGCCAGGTTTCCTCCGCCTCGCCGATGGCGAGAAAATCGAAGCAGTCGAAGAAGACGTTAGTCCCGAAGATGTTAACGTGATCGCCGCCGACGATGATTTTGACCTTCGCGCCGAGTGCAGCCTTAATGCGATCCGCCGCCGTGACCGCCTTGTGGAAAATCGGCGAGGTCGCCGACAGGCCGACCAGGTCGAACCCGCTGGCGACGGTTCGGCGCGTCAGTTCGTCGATCGTCACGCCCTCGACATCGCAGTCGATGAACGTTACGTGATGGCCGTGGTTTTCCGCGATTGTCGCCAAGTACAGCAGTCCCAGCGGAATCTGCGGGTTGCGGATCCGGCCGATCTTGGAAAACCCGCCCAAATCATCGGTCCATGTCGGCATGGTCAGCAGGATTTTGAGATGTCGTCCCGCACCGGCGCTCCGGACAAGCGTGCCCCCGTGTGTCTGCGGTTCGTACACCGAGCCATCCGGCATGATGGTGAGCAGGAAGTCGGCGCCGCCAAGCTTAGCGCCTTCAAGAATCGCGTCCTTCAAGTTGGTCTTGCGCAAATCCGCCCCGGACAGATTGGCGTCGGTGAAATCGGCGCCACCGAAATCTGCCCCTTCCAGATCCGCACCGCTCATTTCGACGGACCGGAATTTTGAGCCGCCGACCCGCGCGCGCTGGAACAGGGACCCAGCCAGGTTGGAGCCGGAAAAATCGCAATCGATGATCGTCGTATCGCTGAAATCGCAGCCGCTAAGGTTGCACGCGCCGAGGTCTAATTTCTCGAGCCGCTGGCCGGCGAAATTCCGCCCGGAAAGGTCGATGCGACCGGTGGCGGGATTCGCGCGTAGACGGCGCACTTCGGCGGCGAAATTTTCAGTCGCGAGAGATGTCATCTATGCTGTCTCCGGTCAAAACGCTTCCGAACACGGCGAATGATTTAAGCTGCCATGTTAAATATGGAAAGTCTTAATGTTAAGAACCCGATGGTCCGGTCCGATTCGTGTGGTTGGCGAAGATGCCGGCAACAGAAGCCTACTCGACAGATAATGCAGCTATATCAACTGGTTGCGTCCACACGCAGAATTCGATTGCCGCTAGCCCATACCATCAATGTGGACTACCAATTACGGAGAGCAGTCCTTTCCCGGCCGTCGTGCTAAACACGAATGACGTTTTAAGAACCTTCTTTATCACCGCCGCCTTTCAGAGCCATTCATGAATCAAACGTCGGTCCGCTCCACCCTCCAGGCACCAATCGGTCCCACGGACTTGTTCGTGTGCCCGCGCTGCGGCGGCGATCTGGATGAAAATCGCGCCAGCGGCAACTTGTCGTGCGGCGGTTGCGGCACAATCATACGTTTTGAAAACGGCATCTATGTGTTCGAAGCCGTGGTGTCCGGAGATTACGACATAAAAAAAACGATTTCCGCCTTCGGACGACGCTGGAATGCTGTTTTCAAACGAATGGGGGCGCTCACCGAATTTTTCCTGCCGTCCATCCAGCCGGTGCGGAAAGAACTTTTCCGCGACAAAGTGATCGTTGACGGCGGCGGCGGATTCGGGCGCCTGAGCAAGTTGATGCTCGACTATGGCGCGCGTCACGTGGTTCTCGTCGACGCCAGCGACGGGGTGTATGCCGCCCGCGAATATTTGGCGCCGTATCGGGACCGGGTAACCATCGTGCGCGCCAATCTTTTGAATCCTCCGTTGAAGGTCGGGGCGTTCGATATCTTTCTCTGCCATGGCGTGCTTCACCATACCGGGGCCCCGCGACGGGTACTGGGCAATATCGCGCGGGCGCTCGATCCCGCCCGAGGAATCACGATCCTTTGGGTCTACGCCAAGGAAGGGAACCGGTTGCTGGCGCGGCTAATAGCGACGGCGCGGACGGCGTGCGCCAGCATCGGCGACAAAGGACGCTGGATGGTCGCGTCGGTCGTCGATTTTCTATTCTGGGTGCTGACCAACGCCGTCTACAGGCCGCTGGATCGCCTTTTCGGCATCAAGGGTAAATTATACTACGGCGAATACTTCATGGACTTTCTGTATGACTCGGCGTTCAACAATCGCGTCGATCGTCTTCAGATGTACCACGATTTCCTGACCACCCGAATCGTCGAATACTATTCCCGGAACGAACTAGAGGCGTGGCTTCGCGCTGCTGGCTTCAAGAAAATTTCGTTGCATTTCTATCGCCGCCAATCTTGGTCGGTCGCCGCCAGCTTCGACCCCGACGAGAATTTCTCCGGCTAAATGATCGCCATTCGATGAGCCACTCGCCTATTTCCTCCCGCCCTGCCGTCGTTCTCGCGGCAGCCGCCATGGCTATGCTCGTGGCCGCGACCTATTTCGGCTATAGCCCGCCTTATCATTACTATCTTCCGATGTTGGCGAAGGCGCGCGATATAGCCGCTTTTCCCAACGATATTTTTCTCGCCAACTCGGTTTACCTCAAAGCCTCGGTCTTTTATTCGGTCATCGGCTGGACCGGGCTGAAAATCGAACACGACATCGTCGGCCTCACGCTGCATGTCGTTGTCAATGCCGTCCTGCTCGCGGCGGCGGTCGCCGTTGTGCACCGGACCATGGCCGATGGTCGGCTGACGCTGGCCATGACCTCCGTTTTGGTCAGCGGGTTTTTCTATACCAAGCTGGTCGAGGGCGCGCGCGGAACGCCGATCATCCATGTCACGCCGACCCCGTCGGGGATCGGCCATGCGTTCGGCATGGCCGCTATGTTCGCCATGCTCGCCCGCCGACCGGCACTTGCCGCCATGCTGGCGACCGCCTGCATCGCCGTCGCGCCCAAAGGCAACGTCCTGATCGCACCCATCCTCCTGCTGTGGATTTACTTCGACCGTTCCCTTCCGCGCCGGGCGCTGGCGTGGGGTTTTCTTCCCTTTTTCTATATCGGCTTCAAGATCTTCGAAACGGCCGGAGACATGTCGCCGGCCGATGCCGCGTTCATTCTCGATGCCGCCATTCGCGGCGAAAAGGGCGATGGCGTCTTCACCGATCAGCCGTTTCTGACCAATATCCTTCTACCGGCGGCGCTCCTGGCCCAAATCCCGATCGCGCGCCACTTCGCCGACCCAACGGCACGGGCTCTGGCCTGGGCCACGCTCGTTCCCACCGCAGTCGGTTGGCTGTTGATGCTCGTTTACCCGCTGGGCCTCCATGAGCGCGTGCCGGTTCCCTACCTGGTCATGGTTTCGATTCCCCAGGCGACCAAATTCTTCGGCTGGCTTGTCTTGACCCAAGGTACGATTCTGATCCTGCGTAGCGAGCGACTGATCGCGCACGAGAAGATTCTTGGCATCGCCGCCTTGATCGCGCTTAGACCCTATCCGTTGCATTTCGCTTTGGCCGCCGCGTTCGCCATGGCAGCGGTGGCATCAGTGTGGCTACGGGAACGCCGAAAATGGCCGTTTCCCAAACTGCCCGAGGCGGTAACGGTCGACGTCGTCGTGCCGATTTTGCTGACCCTCTTCGTTTTGTTCCGGTTGGGAATCACCTATCCGAGCCCGCAATGGGCCGACCCCGTCGCTTTTCGCCATAGCGGCAGTTGGAGCACGATGGTCTTCGCCGCGGAAGAAGATTGGCGCGCGTGGAAAGCCTTGGCACCGCTTCCGGATTTTCCGTTGTTCGTGGTCTATGAAAATCGCGCGCGCGCACATCCGGTACTACACGAGTTTCGCTCCCGGAACCGATGGGTGAGCCATCCGCAGTCCTTGATCGCCGCCCATAAATCGTCTTTCCAGGGGTTGGTCATTCACGGCTACGGCGACGCAAACCTATGGCGGGAAGCTCACCGGCGCCAAATCGTGATGGAGGAAGTCATGCGCCGCCTCAACGCCGGTCAGAGCATAGGTGGAGTACATATCGGAACCGTCGTTTCGCTGAAAGAAAAGATGCCCGTCACGGTCGATTCGGAAATCGTTTCATTCCTTTCCCGACGCGACATGGGCGTCCTGGTCCGGCAGGAACTCGACTCACTGTTCCCTGGCGACTTGCCACGACGCCGCTTCGACGGCCACGTCCTGATCGGCTTCGGCCGTGGCCCTTGGCTCTAGCGGGGCGCCCGGCGCATAATGAGCTGTCGCAACCCAAGGGACCGCCGATGATTTCCGTCGTCATCCCCGCCTTCAACGAAGAACGCGCCGTTCACGCGACCGTGGAGAGCGTGCGGTCCGTCCTGGCCAAAATCGACGCCAGAAACGCGGAAGTCATAGTTGTCGACGACGGCTCGTCCGATCGCACGGCCGCAGAAGCCGAGCGTGCGGGCGCGCGCGTTATCCGCAAGCCCCAGAATATCGGCTACGGGCATTCGCTCAAAATCGGCATCCTCGCCGCGAACAACGACACCATCGTCATTACCGATGCCGACGGGACTTATCCCGCCGAATCGATTCCCGATTTGCTGGAGCAATATCGAAAGGGTTTCGACATGGTGGTCGGAAGCCGAACCGGAAAGTTTTACCGCGAATCGTGGTTGAAAGCCCCACTCCGCCGCGTCTTGCAAACGCTGGTCGAGTTCACAGCCGGTCGCGCTATTCCCGACGTCAATTCGGGTCTGCGCGTTTTTTCGCGCAGAACCATCATGCAGTTCTTCGATCACCTGTCGGACGCTTTCAGCTTCACGACGTCGGCGACGTTGGCTTACATGCTGCGCCGGAAATACGTCGAGTATGTGCCGATTCCCTATAACCAACGGATCGGCAGCACCAAGGTGCGATTGTTCCGGGATTCGCTCAGGACCCTGCAATACATCACGCAGGCGATCTTGTTCTATAATCCGCTCAAGATATTTCTTGTTCTGGTCTTCGCGCTTGTTGTCGGCGCGGGCGTCTTGTTGCTGCTCGGACTCTTCGGTTTTGGCTTCGCCTCGACCCTCGCTATCCAATGCCTGATCTCCGCGGCGCTGTTGTTCGCGATCGGCATGCTGGCCGACCTCATTCGCCAGATGGGAATCCGGCCTGACAACCGGGATTGACGGTTCAGGCGACCTTTTCCAGGGCCGGTTTGCGCACGATCTGCCAGCGTGAGGGTCGCGGCGGACGAGTGGCATAATCCCACGTTGGCCAACGGTCGCGGGCGTAATAGGGTGTCTTGAGTTGCTCACCGATCGCCGGCATCAGAAAGAACTTGAGGGCGTAATAAGCGTCCCAGAAAAACTCGCCGGTGCGGATTCCGCGCAGGAATCGCCGGCCGATAAATCCCGGATTGAAGAGAATCGCTTTCTTATAGGCGATGTCCATCATCCGCATGATGGTGTCGTAATCGAGGTTCGGATGCGCGAACAGCGGTTTGTCGGTATAGATGAAGTAATCGTCCCAATCGTAGGACCGGATCAACCCCTTTTCCGCGTAATCGGCGAACATGCTGGTGCCTGGAAACCCAATGGTGACGCCGAATTTGATCAAGTCGAGCGGAAGCTCGGCGGCATAGCGGATCGTATCCATCATGCTGTCTTCAGTGTCAGGCGAAAGTCCGAGCAGAAAAAAACCGGACGTGTCGATATTCGCGGCGCGGGCAAGGCGCACGGCGGTCTTGCCCTGCTCGATAGTGGCTCGTCCGCCTTTCCCAAATTTTTTCAGGACCTGGTCGTTCCCGGTTTCAAAGCCGAACGACACCCGATAGCACCCAGCGGCGCGCATGGTCCGAAATAGGCGGTCATTGGCACTTTCGACCCGAATGCCATTCGTGCACGACCATGCCATGTCGATACCCCGAGGCGCGCGGCGGGAGATCGCCTCGCAAACCGCAATCGCCCACTCCTGGTCGGACGTGAAAATATCGTCGGCCAACATGAATTCCCGGAATCCCAGGCGATGAAGCCGCTCCACTTCCTCCGCGCAACGTTCGGGACTTTTTTTGCGGTAACCCTGCGCCATGGTGATCTTCGACGCGCAAAAATCGCACTTGAAAACGCATCCGCGTGAAAATTCGGCCATCGCCAAGGGCGGGCGACGGCAAAGCAAGCGGGACATCCCTTCGTAATCGCGCAGAGCATAAAGGTCCCATGCCGGCATCGGCAGTTCGTCCAGGTTTTCGATCGGCGCGCGCATACCAGTGGATACGACACCCCCTTCGTCGCGATACCAGATTCCCCTGATCGTAGAAAAAGGTCGACCGTCGCAAATATCCGCGAACGAATAGTCGGATTCGCCAATGCAAATGGCGTCGAGTAAGGATTCGCCCAAAGTTTCTTCGGGCAGCGCCGAGGGATGCGGACCGCCACCGACGACCATGATTTGGGAGGAAATGTCCTTGATCAATACGCTCATGTCGCGAAGCTGATTCATCAGCGGTGTCGTCGCCGTGATGCCAACAATATCCGGTGACGTCGTCTTGATGCGGTCACGTACTCGCATGAAGTCATAAGGTTGAAACGACAGGTCATAAATCTCAACCTTATGCCCTCGGTCGCGAGCCATGGCCGCGATAGTCGCAAGCCCAAGTGTCGGCATGACCGGGTTTACGATCGAAGCCTTGGCCCCGCCGTAACTCGGCCGGTAGGACGGATTGATCAGAAGAACTTTCGCCATGTGTCTTGCGATTCCAGACGCGGAACCACCGGCAGCGCTCCGCTAGCGATTTGCGCGGTCCCGACGAAGCTTTGATGCCAGATTACGTCCAATCCGGTCGGCATTGGCCATCATCGAAAACGTATGATGCTTCGCAGGCAAGGATGGTATCACGGAGCCATCGGCGATGAACAGGCCCGGAGCTTCGCATATTTCGCCGTCTTCGGTCGTCGATTCGCCCATCGGCCAAGTCCCGGCGTAATGCACTTCGGCGCCGGGCGGCAAAAACCCGACCGAGCCAGGCACCATCCAACCGCCGCAGGCCCGGAAATGTCGAGCCAACCGCCGCGCCACGCCGCGGACGGTGGCGGCGTGGCCGTCGCCAACACCACCTTCGATTACCAGAGTTCCCGATGGGTCAAGGCGCGCGCGGTTGCGCGAGTATCCGCCCGGCAGATAGACAAGTCCAACCATTAGTGCCGGCAGGCCGACCCCGAGCACATCCAATGCCCCCCGGCGGCTAAAGGGCATTCTCTCAACCAGATCGGCGGCTGGAAAGGAATCGGCGTCATAGAGGATACCGAAAGCTTCGTCACCCGGTGTCGGTGACAAACGCAGGCGGAACGCCAACTGCGCCATCCCAAAGCCGGTCGTTTCGAGGGCACGGCCGAGACGTCTGGGCAACACTAACGCGAACACGAATGCTGGCGTCGACAACAACCTGCGATCTTCGTCGATTCGGCTGGTGGCAGCCAGAGCGAGACGGGTCGAGGGCAGCACGCCCGCCGCAAGAACGATATGGACCGCGCCGAACGTCGCCATTCCGCCATCGCTGGTGGAACCGAATACCTCCCAGCCACCGGCAGCACGCGGCGCAAGGGATTCGACGACAACTTCATCCACCAGCCGAACGTTGTCGTGCTGTACAAGCATCCGATCAAGATCACTCCGGCTCGAATAGACCGCGTCCCGAGGACATCCCCACATACACCCCTTGCCAAGGTCACATGCTCGGCGACCGTCCTTGTCGCAAGTCAAGACGGCGTTGCGTGCGCGACCGAGAGTGAAGTCTTCTCGCCGACCGCTCGCATCGTAGCCCCGCAATAGACTCTTAGCGCATGCCGACAAAGGCAATGCCGGCTGCAACGGAATGTCGACACCCTGCGTCGTCGCCATGTCATCGTCTTTACTGCCGGATATGCCGATCCGTTCGGCGACGCGCTCGAGCGAAGGCTGCAGTGCCGCATGGTCGATAGGCCAGCCCTCAATATCGGTTCGGTCGAAGGCGGGAACGACGGCACCCCAGACCAACGACAATCCACCTGGAACCAACGCGCCGATCGCGCGAAAGCCGTTAGGTATCAGCCGATTACGGGTAAGATATTCGCCGTCAAGGCCGGGCAGCGGCACGTGGCGCGCCCTGGGCGAAGCGGCGTCCATTTCGCGCAGCCCCCGTAAATCAGTACCGAGAAGATGCCGCCATCCTTCGATATCGCCGCGCAACTCGGCCAGGGATGGTCGACTGTTTTTGGGGGCGAACGAATGGCGCTTACCGCCCTCCAACATCAGTACGCTCCAACCGGCTTCGGCTAGTGGCCAAGCGACCGAAACGCCGGCTGGCCCAGTTCCGACAATGATGATATCGGGTTCACTCATCGGATGCGGCCGAGCATAAGACGCAGGGGCAATAACAGCGCCTCGCGCACAGCGACCAGACCCAAGCTCAGGACAGCGGCGAGTATCCCCCTTTCGGCGTAGCAATAACAATGTTTAGCCCCGATCGGACTTGCAGTCGCGACACGAACGGCGAGCGCAAGTCGCCGCACCAAGGGTTTGCTGGAACATCTGATCGGTTCGTATGCAGCCAGCCATGTCGGCGCGTACGCGGCAAAGAATGGAAGATCAATCGCGTGACCATCGCCAAACCGTTCGATCGCGTGCACATAACGTCGCATAGATCCGCCTGGTGGGGCCGCGCCAACAACCGCCGCCAGCAAAATTCGGCTTTCAACCAAAAGTCGTCGACGGCGTTCGCGTGCATCAAGCGCCAATCCGACATCGAGAGAACGTGGCTCGATGCCGAGTTCGCGTAAATCCGCCGCGCTGTCAACGGTCGGCAGCCCCATGATGCCGAGAATGCGTTCCCGATCGACGCGTGGTAGACCGGGAATGCAAGCGATGACATCGACCAGCATAAGGGCGAGGCGCGCGGGAATCGGAAAAATCCAAAGGTTCGAGCCGTGCTTGATTCTAGCAATCACCCTCAGAACCGCATCCAATGTTGTCGGTTGCGCAACGCACAAGCCGTATACGGTTCGCGTCAGGGACGGCCGCAACACAAGCTGTATCAGCCCCTCGCACAGGTCATCGAGATGGATCGGCTGCACCGCCTTTTTCGGCTCCAACATCGGCAACACCGGCAGCTGGCTCAAGCGCAGCAACGTGCCCCACTGGCTCGCCGAACGGCCGCCGTACACCATACCGACCCGTGCTGTGATTTCATTCGGTCCGGAGAGGGTCCTTTCGATCGCATGCTTGATTCGGCCATAGCGATTGAGGGCGTCGGGCCTCGCTGCGACGCTAGATGCGAACACGAATCGGCGCACGCCCGCCCGGCGCGCGGCATCCAACAATTGGCGAGTCCCGACGACGTTGATGTCCGTTTCGACTGGGCCTTGGCCGGTCCACTGGTGGGCAAGGTGAACGATTGCATCTATGCCGTTGAACGCATCGACGGGAACGGATCGGCCAAGCGCCCATCCGCCTTCCGATCGACTAAAAACGGTCACTCGCGCGCCGCGTGCGCGCAAAAGAAAGGCGAGGCGGGAACCGATATAGCCGTTCCCGCCCGTGACGACGATGTGCGGTACGTCCGGCATCCTATGATGTTAGTCGAAACAATTCCCAGCCTTCAAACACCTTTTATGCGCCGGGTCACTCGGCACGAGGTCCGCTAGCATCATGTGCGGCATTGCTGGCAGCATTCGATGGGATGGCATCGACGACCGCGCGGCGGTTGGCGCGATGACACGCGCGTTGGCCCATCGCGGCCCAGACGCGGAAAGAATTATCGTCTCCGGTCCGGCGACGCTCGGTCATCGGCGGCTGGCGGTGATCGATGTCGATCATGCCGCAGACCAACCGATGCAGGACGAAGCCAGCGGTTGTTGGATCATTCTCAACGGTGAAATTTACAACTACCGCGAACTGCGCCGGGAGCTGGAGGCGAAGGGCTGCATCTTCCACACTCGATCAGACACCGAAGTGTTACTGCAAGGACTGGTTCACCATGGTGAGGCCTTTCTCGCTCGCTTGATCGGCATGTTCGCATTCGCCTTCTGGAATCCCGCTCGCCGTGAATTGATGGTCGCCCGTGATCGGCTGGGCAAGAAGCCGCTTTACATTCAATGCGGTAACGGTGCTGTTCTGTTCGCTTCCGAACTTTCGGCGCTATGTCGCCATCCGCTCGCGGCGACCCAACTCGATCCGGTCGCACTCGGGCATTTCGCCACGCTCGGTTACACCCTGACGGAGCGCTGCATCTTCGCCGGCATTGACAAACTGCCGCCCGCACATTTTGCGCTCATCCGCGAGGGGGAATCCCTCAAGCCCCGCTGCTATTGGGATTTGTCCGCCGCCTTTAGGATTAAAACTCACCATCGTTCTCCCGAAGAAGCGGCCGAGAAGTTGGGTGCCCTGTTCGATGATGCGGTTCGCTTACGTTTGGCGGCCGACGTACCATTGGGAGCGTTTCTTTCGGGTGGTATCGATTCCGCCGCCGTTGTCGAGTCTATGGGTCGGCTTGGCGGCCGCGACAAGATCAAGACCTACACCATCGATTTCGAGCATAAAGCCTTTTCCGAGGCAGCAGGTGCCGCCGAAACTGCCCGTGCTCTCGGTGTCAACAATGCCGTGCGGACTTCCAACGTCGACACCCCTGACTCGCTTGTCCGAGCCATTGGATATTGCGACGAGCCTTTCGCCGATACTTCGATAATTCCTTTCTTCCATCTTTCCGCCTTCGCCCGCGAATCAGTAACTGTCGCACTGGGTGGGGATGGCGGCGATGAGTTATTCGCAGGTTATGTTACCTATGTCGCTGACCGTCTGCAGCGTATCGGCCGCGTTATTCCGAATGGAATCGCCTCCCTTTTGCAGCGAGGGGTCGATGCCATGGTTCGTCCGAGCTTTGGCAAGGTTAGCTTCGACTACAAGCTTAGTCGGTTCCTGTCTGGTATCGGCCTGCCACCAGACCGCGCGCATTGTTCGTGGCGCGTACTGTTCGACGGTAGCGAACGCAGCCGACTGTTCCACCCTGAACACCACCGGGCGATTGAGGCGGATCCCTTCCACTTTCACATCGCGCACTTCGCGGCTCTGGCTGACGTCCATTGGTTGGACCGGGCGCAATACGTCGACATTAAAACCTGGTTGGTCGACGATATCCTAGTCAAGGCGGATCGGATGAGCATGGCACACGGCCTCGAAGTGCGTTCCCCACTGCTCGACCACCGCCTAGTTGAGTTTGCGGCCGCGTTGCCGCCAGAATGGAAACTAAATGGCTTTCAAGGAAAGTGGCTTTTCCGGCGCTATCTCGGCAAACGGCTGCCCACGGTTGTCCTTGGTCGGCCCAAATCCGGATTCAACGCCCCGGTATCCCACTGGCTGGTCGGGTCGATGCGGGAGTTAGCTCGCGCCGCGACCGAATCACCAGCGCTGCGGGAGTGGGTCGAGCCGTCAGCGGTTGATATGTTATGGCGCGAACATGAAAGCCGCCGCCGTGATCACGGCTTCCGACTGTTCGCACTTATGTCCCTGGGACTGTGGCTCGAAAAAACCGCCGCTGCTTCCACCAGGCCCACGGCCGCACCATCATGATCAGCTTGCGCTTTTTCTTTTTCACCCTGCTCGCGTTCCTTGCCCTGGTCCAAATCGTCGGACAGGCCATTATATCACCAATTGATCCGTTCGCCCCCAGGCAGGAACAACGGCGCTACCGCCTCGACCAACTGTTCAACCCGCATTTGATTTCCTACAAGCTCAACCATATCAACTCGAACCCCGTATATGACGTAATGGCATTCGGCAACAGCTCGATCCTGGCTCTCAGCCAGGAGAACCTCAACAGATACGGTCGGTTTTTTAATGTTGCGGTACCGGGCTCGTCGTTTGGTTCGTCGGTATCGCTCGCACTGGCGTTAGCCGAGAGGGACAGGCTAGCTCCCGTGGTCGTGATCATGGTTGAGAACTTTAACCACTTCACACAACAGGTGCCGATGCTGCCTGCGTCACTGCGCTGGCGCGACAGCGCGGCGCAAGTTTTTTCCCTTCTCGTCGATGAAAATGTCCCGCTTCGAGAAAAGCTCCGATTCACGGCCCGGATGGTCAAACTGGAAGGTGAGCTGTTTGTGCGATTTTTCAATCCTGGCGTCCTGCAAGCGCATCTTGCCGTGATCATGGCCGACTGGCTGCCATTAGCGGCGCCTGGACCGAGGCCCGGCCTGCTATGGGATGGTTACAACCCGGATGGCTCCGGCGGTGGCATGACTGCGCGAACGTTCGGCAAAATCGCCATTGCGCCGCGCCACGACCAACCCCAAGTCCTGCCTGGCGTACTCGTGCACGACGTCAAGCGCTTAGCCGTGTTGGCAGCGCGTCATCGAATCATTATTTACGAATCTCCGGTCGAGCCCGCGTCTCATGCTGAATATGCGGCGCACCCGATTCCGCGTGTCACTCAATTGCGTGAGATGTTCTTCGCCGCATGCACGCGCCATGGATTGGAATGCCACGCCGCGCCGCTGATCGGCCAGCCCGAAGAGCCGAACCTGTGGATGGACCATTATCATCCACCAGCGCCGGTGCTTGGCTCCTGGATCGATAGTCTTTTGAAACAACCGCCGCGACGCACGCGCCATGCTGTTCAATAGCTACATTTTTCTTTTTGCCTTTCTGCCTGCGGTGTTGATTCTGAGCCGCTGGGCCATATTAGCGCCCTGGCGTATCGAGCTGCTCGTCGTCGCGTCACTCGTTTTTTACGGCTATTCCGGCTCGTTACACGCAGCGATGCTGATCGGCGAGGTCTTGCTGGTCTGGCTGCTTCTGCGCGACCCCGATGCACCCTTGCCGCGGACGCGAATCGCGCTTGCCATCGTGGTGCCTCTCTTGACGCTCGCGTTCTTCAAGTATCGCGCGTTCATCGCAGATAATATTCCTAACGGACGTGATTGGGTGGATCAGAATTTTTCGATTTGGGGTAGTTTAATTCTGCCAGCGGGAATCTCTTTCTTCACCTTCGAGATCATCTGCCTGGTCCTCGATCTCAAGTCCGGGCGGATCCGGCGGATGCCCCGGCTGCAAGATTTCTTCTTCTACGTCTCGTTCTTTCCCCATTTGGTGGCGGGGCCAATCCTTCGTTGGAGCGACGTCGAGAAGCCGATTGCCGCCCTACCCGGCTTCCGCGCCGGGCCTGCCGATATCAAGGCCGCCGTCATTTACGTTGGTTGGGGATTAGTGATGAAGGTATTGATCGCCGATCCCCTTCATCGCGAAATTCAACCGATCATCGCGCAAATCGGCGCTCTCGGCTGGAGCGCGACCGCGTACGTCGTCGGTGCCTACAGTTTCCAGATCTATTTTGATTTTTACGGTTATTCGCTCATCGCCATCGGTTTGGGGCGATTATTTGGCTTCCGCTTTCCCGATAATTTTGCCCGTCCGTACGAATCCCTTAACCCCAAAGAATTTTGGCGACGTTGGCACATCACGCTCGGGTCGTGGCTGCGCGATTATCTCTATTTCCGCCTGGGCGGCAATCGTGCTTATGTCCGCAATATCTTGATCGTGTTCGCCGTTTGCGGTTTATGGCATGGAGCGGGGTGGAATTTCATCGCCTGGGGCCTTTATCAC
Organism: Rhodospirillales bacterium; assembly: GCA_016872535.1. Taxonomy (NCBI): domain Bacteria; kingdom Pseudomonadati; phylum Pseudomonadota; class Alphaproteobacteria; order Rhodospirillales; species Rhodospirillales bacterium. The sequence continues at coordinate 33,988 of VGZQ01000010.1, forward strand.
GCTTTTTTGATCATCGGTTACGCGGCCCTACGTCCGGTTTGGGATCCGCTGCCAACGCTGGCGCAGAAACTATTGACCTTCGCCCTGGTCTCTCTGGGTTGGACGTTGTTCTTGTTTGACTTTGATCGAGCTTGGGCTTTTTTCACTACCGCTAAGTTCGGTGGGGCGGACGGTGTATCGGAAACCGCCCTTGCCCTGCTTGCGCTCGCCGCTGGCGTTTGTTTCGTAATCCGCGTCGAACGTATGGCAGAGACCGAAGCGACCGGAAGTTGGCTGCAGCGGATCCATACTGTCTCACTGGCTATTGCCGCCGCCCTTGCGGTCATGTTCGTGGGGGTTTCCTATGATTTCATTTACTTCCGCTTTTAAGCCGATTGATCCGTCCTTCCGTCAAGCCACGGCTGACGACGTTGCGGTCCGAATGCCGTTCCTCGAAAAGAGATCTCGCGATCGCATACGCGGCCTCGAGTCGCGCCCGCGCCGTGCGCTCGGAGACCTCATCCTTGCGCGTGACAGCATCCGCCAATGCCAGAGCCTCGGGCGCCAGTTCCGCCAAACGCGCGCGATGAGTCAGCCATTCATTGAAATACAGGGACCTGTCGGCGGGCACCTCGGGCAGCATTGGCGGCAGAAGACCGTTGGCATCACGCACCAAAACATTGACTCCGTTCAGCCATCCGCTCTCTGCCTGGGCTTTGGTCACGGCATCCAAATGCATGGGGTGATCGGGAGTATAAGCCTCGAACACCATCCGAAACTCAGAATGCCCGAGTAGAAAATCCCGTGTCGCCATGCGCACGTCGGCGTAGTTCGCGTCATCGATGATGATCACAGCCTTCTTGTGCAGGAACTTCTTGGCAAGCAGCAGACATACGATTTGGCTGCGATAATCGTGCGGACCATCGACGAAATAGACGGCGATCCTTCGCCCGCCGAGATGATCTTCGAGGTTTTCCAGGGCAACTTCGAAATCCATGTTCAGAAGCCGTGCATTCGTCACCGCGAACGCCGCAATCCGTTCCCGCACGATCGAGAGGTTTTTCCCCTCGGGATCGAGAATACGAAAATTGTCCACGCCAAAGCACGGCATTGTAGGCGCTTCCAGTGCCGCAGATATGAGGGTCAAACCTTGGAAGACGCCGATCTCGAGGTAGCATGCATCCGCATCGGCGGCGAACAACCGCTGCAGGCGCTGCAGCAAGCCAACCGTCTTCAATCCGGAAATGCCGGTGAGACCACGGGCGCGATTGTCGATCAAGAGTCCGGTGCGGTCGGTTTCAATGACGGCGGACAGAACGCTTCGTATGAATTCCCGGTTTGCCGCTGTCATGATCCAGACCTTTCACCGATCGGACGCCGCGCCGCAAGACCATGCCACAACAGTGGCGATTTGCAATTTCTTCCTGTCCTGTCTGTCATCCCGTGAGCGTGTACTTGCGACAAAGCCGCCACGCTAGCTTTGCCCCGGCCGGGCTTGGCTGGTTGACCGTCGCCGGCGCGAAGAGCGATCTTCCGCGCGAACGGCGGCTGCCCGGATCGGCGCGGCGATTGGAGGATAAGTTCGTCGAAATCAGCGATCTGTGGTGGCGCCTCGGTCGCGCCATGGGCGAGGACCCCACGGCCGACATCTCCCATGCCGCCACCTGCGGCGTGTTCGGTTCCGACTTCGGTTTAATGCTGGCATGGAGCCGCATGGTGGAGGATCTAGCCGCCGCGAACACCGATTGCCTAGTCCTATGCGATGACCCCTGGCTCTTTCGTCATCTAGCCGCGATTCCCGGTGTGCATGCGGGTCCTGCTCCGCCGTTGGCCAGGGTCGAGTGGCGATTGCGCCTGAGGGGGGTCGCCGCGCGCGTTCGACTCGCCGTCCGTCTCTTCTGGTCTGCGGTGCGCCTACGGCCCATGCGGTGCACGTACCGGCCGGGAGCGGCGGTCGTTCTCGTCTATGGTCATCCCAACAGCACCGCGAGCGGCCACGATGCATATTTCGGTGCGCTCATGACCAAGATGCCAGCGGTGCAACGCGTGTTGCACACGGATTGCCCAGCATGGCGCGCGCGGCAATTGAGCGCCGATGGCCGCACTGTCAGTTTACACGCCTGGGGCGATCCGATCTTCGCTTTAGGCTTGATCGCGGAAACATGGGCACCCCGCCACGAGCTTCGGCGGAGTCCGCACGGCTGGCTGGTCCGGCGCGCGGCCGCGCGGGAAAACAGCGGCGGTGGCCCGGCCATGAACCGATGGCAAATCCATTGCCAAGGCCGTTGGTTGGCAGCCGTGAAGCCGCGTATAGTCGCCTGGCCATGGGAAAACCATGCCTGGGAGCGCGCGCTTTGCCGCCAAGCTCGCATTGTTGGGTCACAAACCGTCGGCTATCAGCACACGGTCATTGGCCCGCACCAGATCAACTATGCGACTTTTTCCAATTCCGACGGTCTGGGCAGCATTCCCGACACGGTCGTCGCTAACGGACCGGCCTATCGCGACGAGATGCGAGCTTGGGGAATTCCGCCCGCGCGCCTGATCGTGGGTGGAGCGTTCCGCTTCCCGGCGGCATTCCGCAACCTGTTCGACCCCAAAGGCCCGGTCTTCGTTCCCTTATCCGCGATCCCGGTGATCGCGGCCCGACAACTCGACGCCGCGCGCGACATCGCCGCGAGCGGGCGGCGCGTCCTGGTGAAAGAGCACCCCATGTATCCGTTCGCCTTTGCCGAATCGGACATGCTTCGGCGTACCAATGTACCTTTAACGCACCAGAATGGTCTTTCCGCCGTCGTCTACGCAACCGGAACCTCGGGACTGGAAGCGATTTTAGCTGGCATCCCGACCTTGCGCTTACTATGCGAGGACCGTGTATCCATCGATGTTCTGCCCGCGGCTCTGACCGCCGTGTCGGCCGAATGCGGGGACTTACGCGCCGCCTTGGCCGCGGTACGACCTCCCAGACCGGTCGTTCAAACCGATATCCTGGCCCCCGTTGACTGGTCACTTTGGCGCTCGCTTTTGGACAATGATCCGAGTACGAAAGGCCAGGATCCGCGAAAGACAGCCGAACGCCCCCATGCCTGACCAACGCGCAATTCATATCGCCCTGATCGGCTGCGGCCGGATTGCCAGCCATCATTGCCGTTCCATTGCCGCCGTTCCAGGCGCGCGGCTGACGGCGGTGTCTGATCTCGATGCAGCCAAGGCCCGTGCGCTTGCCGAAGAGGCCGGCGTTCCCGCATATATCGATTATCGCGCCATGTTCGCTTCCCACCCCGAAATTGACGTCGCTGCAATTATTACTCCATCGGGAATGCACTATGAACACTCCCTCGAAATTCTGGAGCGTTACGGCAAGCACGTGATCGTGGAAAAACCGACGTTCATGCGCCCGTCGCAATTAAGCGCGGCGTATGCCATCGCCGATCAGCTTGGACTTCAGGTGTTCCCCGTTTTCCAGAATCGCCATAACAAAGCGGTGCGGCGGGTTAAGCAGGCACTCGATCGGGGCGAGTTGGGCGATATCCGCATCGTTTCCGTACGCGTGCGCTGGTGCCGTCCCCAACGCTATTACGACCTAGCGCCGTGGCGCGGCACTTTTTCCCACGACGGCGGCTGCCTGTCCAACCAGGGAATCCATCATGTTGACCTGCTACGCCATTTGGGTGGAGAAGTTTCGCGCGTTGCGGCGCGTCTCTGCACCCTTGGTGCCGAGATCGAGGTCGAGGACGCCGCAGTCGCAATTATGGAGTACGCTTCCGGTGCAATCGGCACGGTCGAGGTCACGACCGCCGCACGGCCCGACGATTTCGAGGCGTCGTTGTCCATCGTCGGCGGGTCAGGCTTGGCGCAGATCGGCGGAATCGCGGTCAACGAATTGCAGGTTTTTACGCCTGATCCCGCATCCTGCGCCACCGCCAGCGAGGACTTCGTCGGCATCAAAGGACACGGCGCGGTTTATGGCTACGGCCATACCCAAATGTACGGGGATATTGTCGCGTATTTCCGCGACGGTACGCCCTATCCGGTCGACCGCGACGACGCATGGCGGACGCTCAAGCTGCTCAACGCTTTTTACCGCTCCGACGAATCCGGGGGCTGGGCCGATGTCGACGATGACGCTGAATCGCCCAGGCTCGGCCGAGCCGATGACTCGATTTCCAACCTCTATCGGACTCCACGCCGTGACTGAACCCCTGAAGGTCGGCATCGCCGGATACGGCGTCGTTGGCAAGCGCCGTCGGCATTTCATCGACAAGCGCCCTGACTTGCGTACCGTCGCCGTGTGCGACCGGTTATTCGAAAGCGACGGAACGCTGGAAGATGGCGTCCGTTGCTATCGGCACTATTCCGACGTGTTGAACGAAGACATCGACGTGCTTTTCGTCTGTTTGACCAACGATCTGGCGGCCGACGTCACCGTCGCGGGCCTGCGAAAGGGGTTACACGTATTTTGCGAAAAGCCACCTGGCCGTGATGTGGCGGACATCGCCCGCGTCATGAAATGCGCGCGCGAGCGGCCGCATCTGAAACTCAAATACGGGTTCAATCATCGCTATCACGATTCGGTCCGCGATGCGCTGGCGATTATACGCGAGGGTACGCTCGGCCGCGTCGTCAACCTGCGCGGCGTTTACGGTAAGTCGGCGATCATCGATTTTCGCTCGCCGTCCCACTGGCGCACCATGCGCGTCAAGGCCGGAGGCGGAATCCTTCTCGACCAGGGCATTCACATGGTCGATTTGATGCGTCTGTTCACCAGTGAAAATTTCGAGGATATTCGCAGTTTCGTCTCGAACGGCTTTTGGAACCACGACGTCGAGGATAATGTCTACGCCCTCATGCGCACCCGCACCGGGGTCGTCGCCATGCTGCATTCGTCGGCGACCCTATGGCGCCACCGTTTCGAGCTGGAAATGACACTGGAAAAGGGGAGCGTGATCCTTTCCGGTATTTTGTCCGGGTCGAAAAGTTACGGCGACGAAACATTAACGGTCGCTCGGGCTACGCCCAACGACGCCGGCGACCCCAAGGAAGAAATCACCCGATACGATCATGACTCTTCCTGGGCCGACGAGATCGCTGATTTCACCGAAGCCATCATGCACGATCGCCCCATTGTCGATGGCTCAGCGGACGAGGCACTGGCGACCATGCGGCTTGTTTATCGCATTTATTGCGCCGATCCGAATTGGAAGGCACGATGGGGGCTAAGCGATTCGATTTCGACGACAAAATGATTCGACGCTTGTTACCGAATGTGTTGTTAACGGCCGCCGCTACGGTTGTGAGTATCCTTATTCTGGAAGGTGCAATCCGCATATTAATGCCCGAATGGAGGAATTTTTCCTCAGCCCGTTTTCTCACGTCTGTCGAGGTGCCGGGCTACGGCATAACTTCGATCGGCACTCCTGGCTTCGATGGCTGGTTTTCCCAGAACAACGGCGACTTTCGTACCCGTATCCGCATTAACGCCTTCGGCCTACGTAATGACGAGCCCGTTGCCGCCGCCGATGGACGCATCTGGGTGCTGGGCGATTCCTTCTCCTTCGGCTGGGGCGTTGCACGGGAAGAATCTTACACCCAGGTTCTTGCCGACCAGCTGGGTTTTCCAACCTACAATGTCGCCACGCCTGGCTCCAGCGTATGCGGCTGGCAGGCGCTCTATGCCCGAATGCCGAAGGGAATTCGCCCCGCCGCCGTCGTTGTCGGCCTGACCATCGAAAATCGCGTTGCGCTTCTCGACTGTGCTGCCACTGCCATGGCGCCACAACCTGAAGAATCGACGGTACTCTCATTATTGGCGGTCAAAGCGTTCCTGACACGGCATGCGGCTCTTTACAACGTCGTTTCTGTTTCCCTGAAGCGTATTGAGATCATCAATACGATCCTAGTGAGGGTTGGCCTGATCGAGGATCCTTCACGGATCATCCTGCATGGTCACGATCCAGCCAAGGCCGACGCCATGATCGCCGCTACAGCTATTGAGATCGACCGGCTGCGCACTCTGGTACCGAAAGGCATTCCTTTCGTCGTCGTGCTATTCCCCGCCCGCTTCGAACTGCGAGATCAATCTGGTCATTTTCGCTATCTCCGGCTAGGCATTACCGAGGCGCTCGCTTGGCGTAGGATATCGACGCTCGATCTTTTCTCCGCGATCCAGGGCGCAGGATTGGAAGCTACTCACTTTTCCCATGACGGCCATTGGAACGCGCGAGGCCACCGCATTGCAGGCGAAGCGATCGCCCGCTGGTTTTCCATAAATGCCGCTGACTTATCGCCAGCCCATTCCATAAAGAACTGACATGACGAAGGTTGTCGGTATCGTTCCCGCTCGTATGGCCGCTAGCCGGTTCCCCGGAAAGCCTCTGTACCCTATCTGCGGCCGCCCCTTGATCGAACACTGTTATCTGCGGGCCCGTCTGTACGCACGCTGGGATGCACTAGCGCTAGCAACCTGCGACAAAGAAATCGCGGATTTTGCCGACCAGAGGGGTTGGCCGGTGATCATGACCTCGGACCGTCACACCCGTGCTCTCGATCGGGTTGCCGAGGCCGCGCCCAGGGCTGCTCCCGCTCTTGCCGATGATGATATTGTCGTCTGCGTGCAGGGCGACGAGCCGCTGCTCGGCCCCGATATGCTCGATGCGGTAATTGCACTTTTCGGCAAGGACGCCTCGATCGAAGGAACCATGCTCGCCATGCCGATCCACGAGGAAGGGATCTTTCTCAATCCGGATATCGTCAAGATCGTTCACGACATGAAGGGTGACGTGCTGTACACGTCGCGCGCGCCGGTGCCCTATTGCAAGCCGGGCCGGTTTTCGCCGGCTTTGGGCGCGAAGCGGGTAGGCGGCATCTTCGGGTTCCGCTGGCATTTCTTGAAATGGTTCACCGCCATCCCCGAATCGCCCCTGGAAATCGCCGAAGCTTGCGATTCCAACCGGATATGCGATCACGGCCGCCGGCAGCGTATCGCGCTGGTTCCTCACCGGCCTTATGTTTCCGTCGATAGCCCCGAGGACATCGGCCGGGTCGAGGCTGTCATCGAAGCCGATCCCTTGTGGGGCCATTACTAGGCGGGCCTCCCGTTTTGCGAACGAACAATGATGCCCTGGCGGCGCTGCATGCTCGCCAAAACCGGACGGATTGCGCCGCGTCGTCCTATTGGAGCGCGGCGCTGGATCATTTCGTCGTCGACCGGGAAGGTGCGTTGCGCGGCTCAACCGTCCTCGGCCTGCCGGCGCCGGCAACCGATCCGGTCCGGATTTTCGCACATCGCGCGCTGCAACTACCGTTTGTCGCGATGGGCTATGCCAAATACCGCCACTTTCGCGAATGCCTAGACCTCGGCCGCACCGTCGCACGCCGAACGAACCGGCTGTTCACGTACGATATCCTGCGCCAAGTCCTGTCCTTGGCCCTGATCCGCGAGCATCTGTCGCTCGACGGCGATGGACCGGCAGCGATGGTGATTGGCGATGGGTTCGGAGTAATGTCCTCCTTGCTGGCGCTGGCGGCGCCTTCGCGCAAGGTCATTGCCGTCAACCTGACCAAGTCTCTGCTACTTGACGTCATCAACATCCGCCGCGCCGTGCCGGAAAAAACGGTCGCGTTGGTCGAAACGGCGCTTGATGTACGCGAAGCGCTGGGCGATCCGGAGATCCGCTTCATCGCCGCACAAGCCGACAACGCTGCCATCCTGGTTCATGCACCGATCGGGCTTGCGATCAATATCGTGTCCATGCAGGAAATGGACGCGGACGTCATCGCCGCCTATTTCGCCATCCTGCGCGGCAATCCGGCGGCGGAAACCGTCTTTTACTGCGCCAACAAGCTGGTCAAGCCCCTGCCCGACGGAACAGAGGCGCGCTTTGCCGATTATCCATGGCACGCGGGAGACGCGGTCTGGGTCGACGCCGTCTGTCCCTGGGCTCAGTGGACCTATTCCCGGCAACCGCCGTTTTGGCATTACCGTCGGGGAGCGGGGCGCGTGATCTGGCATCGATTGGCGCGGTTGGCCAAGGGAAGCGCGTCACCAGCATGAACGGCCCCTCAACGTCATCGGCGGATATGCTTTGTTCGCCTTGTTGCCGGGCGCAGCTCGTGCGCCAGACCGATGTCTCTACGGTAACGTGTTCCGCCTGCCACGCGATTTTTCCCATCGATGCGGAAACCGGCGTCATCGCCTTTTCTGCCCATCACGCCGAGGGTGCGATCAAAAGCGACATCCAGAAATGGTGGGGCGATCTCTACAATCAGATCTACGAGGATTACGACCGAGCAATGACTGGCACCGGTCTGGATACCGACCTCGATGATTTAGAGACCATGTTCCGCCGCCGCCGCCATGTGGCGTCGGTCGAGATGGGCGCGCTCGATCTCGCCGGCCAGCGCGTTCTTGAGATCGGCTCGGGCGCGGGCGCGCATTCATGCCTGTTCAAGCGGCGCGGCGCCGACGTGACGGCCATCGACTTGACTCCCACCCGAGCCTTGTCCACAGCGCGCAAGCTCGCGCTGGCTCGCGGGCCGGGTCCGGCGCGAGCCTACCAAGCCGACGCCGAAAATCTGCCCTTCCGCGACGAAACTTTCGATATCGTCTATTCCAACGGCGTCCTGCACCATTCCGAGGACACGGCCGCCTGCGTCGCGGAAGTGCGCCGCGTGCTCAAGCCCGACGGGCGGGCGGTGATCATGCTCTATTCCCGCCATTCGGCAAACTACTGGCTGAGCATCGTGCCGCGCGGGATTTTGACAGGAGGCATTTTCTGCTTGCCCGAGGCCGAGTGGGTCGGCCGCGTCACCGAGGGAACGCCCAAGTACAGCACGACGCGCAATCCCATTACCCGGGTCTATTCTGCGCGCGCCTTGCGCGATCTCTTTCGGGATTTCACGGTTGAGAGCCTTCGTAAATTCAGCTTCCAATTCGACAACTTCTGCGTTCCCCGCTTGACCCAAATACGCGACTGGACTTTGAAAACTCTGGGCCATAAGCCATTTTGCGGTGGCGGTATGCTGGTTTATGGAAAACCATTCTATGCCGAAACCGATCTCGAATTGGCACTGGCGCCAACCGTGGGTTGGGGTTGGGCCATCGTGGTGCGTAAATGACCCCCCACCCCGCTCTCGTCTTCGATCTGGACGGCACCCTGATCGACAGCGTTCCGCAGGTCGCGGCGGCCGTCAACATGACCCTGACGGAAGCGGCCCGGCCCGCACTGTCGATAACCGCCGTGCGCGGAATAATCGGCGAGGGCGCGCGCACCACCCTCGTGCGAGCCTTCGCCACGACCGGCGGCACTGACGACATCGATATCGACGCGATGGTCGAGCGCTATCTCATCCACTACCTGGCTGACCCTTCCTCGCACACTACGATTTTTCCCGGGGTGACCGAAGTGCTTCGAAAATTCCGCGCCCTGGGCACGGTCATGGGCATTTGCACCAATAAGCCCGGGGCGACCACGCGACCCGTCCTTGATGCATTGAACCTGAGTCAATACTTCGCCGCCGTCATCACCGCCGACGACACCCGCCACCGCAAGCCCGACGGCCGGCACGTGCTGGCAACGCTCGCTGCGATGAAGGCGGACCGTAATAGCGCCATATTCGTTGGCGACTCCGCGCCCGATCTCGCCGCTGCCCGGGACGCGGGCGTACCCGCCATCGTCGTCGCCTACGGTTATGGCTACGTCGATCCCGCCACAATGCCCGCGGCGGCGCGCATCGAACGTTTCCACGAATTGCCGGCGGCCGTCGCTCGGATCGCGGCCCGAAGAGAGGCCACCCCCTGATGCGCATTGCCGTCACCTCGCGCTCATTTTCGCGCCATCCGGTCCTGCGCGCCGAACTGACGGCCCGGTATCCCGACGTCACCTTCAACGATCAAGGCTTGGCCCTGGCCGGCGAATCGCTGATCGCCTTTCTGCGCGGGCACGGACGGGCGATCATCGGGCTGGAAAAGCTGGACGACTCCGCATTCGCCGCGCTGCCCGAATTGAAGGTGGTGAGCAAATACGGCGTCGGCTTCGACGCGATCGACCTGGAAGCGATGACCCGGCGCGGCGTCAAGCTGGGCTGGACCGGCGGCGTCAACCGCCGCTCCGTCTCCGAATTGGTGATCGCTTTCGCCATCACTCTGTTGCGTCACCTGCCGGCGGCGAACGCCGAACTGCGCGGCGGAACGTGGCGGCAGCCCGTCGGCCGTCAGTTGTCGGACCGGATCGTCGGGATCGTCGGATGCGGCCATGTCGGCAAGGATCTGGCCGTCTTGTTGCGGGCGTTCGGATGCCGGGTTCTCGCCCATGACATCCGCGATTTTCCCGACTTCTACGCCCGTCACGGCGTCCGGGCGACGTCGCTGGACGAGCTTCTGCGCGAAGCAGACGTCGTGACTCTGCATTTGCCCCTCGATTCCTCGACGCGCGGCATGCTGTCGGCGGACCGGCTCGCTCTCATGCGCCCCGATGCGATCCTGATCAATACCGCGCGTGGTGAAATTATCGATGAATCGGCCCTGAAGGCCGTGCTCAAAACCAACCGGCTGGCGGCGGCCGCGTTCGACGTTTTCGCCGTCGAGCCGCCGCGGGACGCGGAACTTTTAACGCTGCCCAATTTTCTCGCGACACCGCACATCGGCGGCGCGGCCGAGGAAGCGATCCTCGCCATGGGCCGGGCGGCTATCGCCGGGCTCGAGTCTTTCGGCGATCCGTTGGCCATCGTCAAATCTTGATCGGCAAACTGAGACAATTGGCCGCCGATCCGACGCTGCGGCGCTGGCTGGCCGCCCGCGCGTTAGGTCGCGTGTCGGCGCCGCCGCGCCCGACACCGCACCGTCCGCCGTATCTGGGCGACGGGCCCTTGCCGGCCGCCGTCCCCGGCGCCGCGCGGGTACGGGAACGCTGTTTTCCCGCGCCCGCCATGCCGATCTCCCTGCCGCTGCCGGGCGGGACCGACGTCGTCGCACCCGGCATGGAATCGTCCTTATTCGAGCGCACCTACGCCGACGTCGAAACGCTGCTCGCGGTCCATCGCTTCGCCTGGATCCCGATCATGGGCGACAACGCCGATCCGGCGTGGGCGATCGCCCTGTGGAACGCGTGGCGTCGACGATTTGCGATACCGGACGATTCCTGGGCCTGGCACCCCTATACGGCGGCGGAGCGGGCGGTAAATTTCCTCGGATTTTTCCGTCGGCACGGCTGGCCCGAACCGGCGGACGAAACCCGCGCCTTCCTGGCCATCCATGCGCCGGCCATCGCCGGACGACTGGAATATTTCGGTGAGCACAATACCGGAAATCATCTTGCCAATAACGGCCGGGGCCTGTTGGCCATCGGCCTCGAACTGGGCATGCCCTCCTACGCCGACATGGGCACGAAAATCCTGATCGAGGAAGCGAAACGGATTTTCATGCGCTCCGGCATCCTACGCGAGGGCTCCAGCCATTATCACCTGCTTTATGCCCGCAACTACGTCGAGGCCTGGCTGTGGGCACGCCGTCACGGTCACGGCGCCGCGCCGGAATTGGAGGCCATCGCCGCTCAAACGCTTGCCCCCCTCCCCCGCCTCTGCCTGAGGGGCGGATGGCCGCTGATCGGCGACATCTCTCCCGATTGCCCGCCCGATCATCTGGCCGCGTTCCTGCCGGGCGGCCCGACCGGCACGGGCTGGGGATCGTTGCTCGACGATGCGGAACGCGCAGCGTTTCTTTCGTTGCAAGCCGGAACGCCTCCCGCCGGGTCCGCGCTCCTCGCGGCCGACGGCTGGCTGCGCGCTGATTTCGGCGAGTGGAACGGGCTGTGGCACACGGCCCCCGGCGGCTGGTCCGCGATCCCCGGCCACGGCCATCAGGACATCGGTTCTTTCGAAATTCATTGGGGGAACGTTCCGTTGTTCGTCGACACCGGCCGCGGCGCCTACGGCGAAACCGGCGAGGCGGCGCTGTATCGCTCTGCCCGCGTCCATAACGGGCTGACTCTCGACGAAGCCGATCCTTATCCCCCCAACAAGCCCTACTACGACGAAAGCTTTCGCCGTCGCGAGGGCGGCGCGGCGCCGGTGTCGCGGGTCGATGCGAACGGAGTCGCCCTCGTCTTCGCCGGTTACGGCCGGATGGGCGCCCCCGTGGTGCGGCGGCATTGGACGTTTTTCCAAAACGGCTTCGAGATCGGGGATTCCGTCGACGGACAAGGTTCACCCGTCGTCATGCGTCGACTGCACACTCCATGGCCGTGCGAGGTCGCGGCCGAAGCCGCCGTGATCCGCTCGCCCGCGGGCGCGTTTCGCGTGCGGGCCGACGGCGCCGAACCGCAGATCGCTCCGGCGACGCGCTGGACGGCGTATGGCGTCGGTCATTCCGCCCATTGCATCGGCTTCAAAACCCGCGCGAAGTTGCCCTGGTCGGGTCGTCTGCGGATCGAGCGCGCCTGACATGCCCAACGGCTTCGCCGACATCAGCGTCATCACGCCGGCCCTCAATGCCGGGGGAACCATTGCGCGCACACTGGCCAGTATTGCGGCGCAAACGTTGCGCCCGCGTGAAGTGGTCGTCGTCGACGACGGCTCGACCGATGGAACGGCCGCCGTCGCTGAGGCGTTCGCGCCCCGCATGGGGGGGATTGCCCTCAAGGTCCTGCGCCAGGAAACGGCAGGCGCCGCAGCGGCGCGTAACACGGCCATTCGCGCCGCCGTTGGCGAATGGCTCGCGTTTCTCGACGCCGATGACGAATGGCTACCCGCCAAAATCGAGCGCTGCATGGCCAAGTTGGCCGATTGCGGCGCCGATATGGTTTCGCACGACTACCTCCATGCCGAAAACGGGTTCGAACGCGCCGTAAACTGCGCCCGTCATTGCCCGCCCGGCGCCGATCCCTTCGTCGCTCAATTCCTGTATGGATTCATCTCCAGCACCACCGTAGTCGTGCGCCGGGAATTAATTGTCCGCTCAGGCGGATTCGATCCAGGGTTGCGTTCCAGCCACGATTACGAGCTTTGGCTCGCTTTGTTGTCCGCCGACGGCGTTCGATTCTGCGTGATCCCAGAGGCTCTTTCCCGTTACCACATCATGGCGGGAGGAATTACGAGCAACGTTGCCCTGCGTCGCGCCGCGTCCCTGGCGGCTCTTTCCCGGCACAGGCTGGCCCTTGAAGGTCGCACGACCTCCCCCCGACTGGCTGCCGCCGCCCGTACCGTGATCGTCCACCTGCAAGCCGCCGGCATGAACCTCGGAGCGAGACGCCCCGTGGCTGCTCTGCTAGATATTCTTTCGACCCCATCGTCCCTCATGCGCTTGTTGGCTAATCCGGCTGCCGGACAGCGGCCCGATTTTTTGTCCGTGCCATGATTAGCATCGATCAAGTATATTCGAGCGAAATCGTCGCGATCGGTCGACCCGTCGGCAATTGCTATTGAAAGCCTTTCCTTGATGACTTCCTCATCGTCCTCGTCGCTTAGTTTCCGCAAACTTTCCGTTATCATTCCCTGCTATAACGAAATCGCCACCATTGAAACCGTTATCGGCAAGGCTCTGGCGGCCGACCGGAGTGGGCTGGAAATCGAAATTTTATGCGTTGATGACGGATCACGGGACGGAACCGACGGAACCATCGAAAGACTTGCCCGCGCCCATCCGGAAGTCCGCCTCCTCCGGCATACGCGCAACCAGGGCAAAGGCGCCGCGCTGCGCACGGGATTTTCTTCGGCGACCGGCGACATTCTTCTCGTTCAGGACGCCGATCTCGAATACAGCCCGGCAGACTATCCGAAGCTGCTCAAACCCATCATCGACGGTCGCGCAGATGTCGTTTTCGGCTCGCGGTTTCGAAGCTCCGATGAAGTCAGGGTCATTTACTTCTGGCACGACTTCGCCAACAGGGTGCTGACGTTCTTCTCGAACATGATGACCAATTTGAATCTTACCGACATGGAAACCGGATATAAGGTCTTTCGCCGTGAAGTAATTTCCAAAGTAGCGATTTGCGAAAATCGGTTCGGATTCGAGCCCGAGATTACCGCCAAGATTGCGCGCTTGCGGCCGGCGCCTCGCATTTACGAGGTGGGCATCAGCTATAGCGGTCGGACCTACGAGGAAGGAAAGAAAATCGGCTTCAAGGACGGCATTCGCGCCATCTGGTGTATCTTGCGTTACAATCTTTTCCCATAGCACAACGTCTCAACGACCAAGAAAAAACCGCGAGGCGCCCCTCGCGGTTTTTTTGTTCGTAGAACTTTCCCTAGAACTTCCGCTGCGGAATCAACGCCGGATCCATGTGCGCCAGGCGCAGCCATTGCGCCAGGATATGCATCAGCGATTGATGCACGTCCTCGATCACGCCGTAGTTGTCCGCGGCGACGTGCAGGTTGACGTCGGCGATCCGGGCCGAACGGCCGCCGTCGAATCCGGTCAGGGCGATTACCTTCATCCCGCCGCTCGCGGCCACGTCGGCGGCGCGCACGATGTTTTCCGAATCGCCCGACGAGCTGATCGTAACCAAAACGTCGCCTGGGCGAGCCAAATTGCGAACCTGATACGCGAAAATATCGGCGTACGATACGTCGTTGGCGATGGCGGTGATGATTTCGATATTGGCGCTGAGCGAATGGACCCGCGGGCGAAGCGCGGTGTCGGTCGCCGCGCCCTTGCAGTGGTCGCACATCAGGTGATTGGCGATCGCCGCCGAGCCGCCGTTGCCGCAGGCGAAGATCGCGCTGCCCCGCCGGTGCGCGTCTTCCACTATCGCCGCGGCGGCGGCGATCCGCGCGCGGTCGACGGAACCGGCGGCCTTGGCCACGTTTTGGAAATAGGCCTCGGCGAACGCCGCGATGTCGGTCGGCCGTTTATCGGGGAACGTCATGCGTCGCCATCCTGATCGAAGCTGGCCCAATCGGGATTGGCTGGGGGACTAGGATTCGAACCTAGACTCGCGGAGTCAGAGTCCGCTGTCCTACCGTTAGACGATCCCCCAGTCGGAACACCCCGCCCGAGACGCGGGGCCTCGCCCCGGCCGCGGCCCGGGCGGGAAAGCCGAGACGGGAAGGCCCGGGGTTTAGCATGGCCGGGCCGCCCCGCCAACATTTAGCGCCAACCCGCCCCCCCAACCCGCCCGCGCTGCGGCCCTGGCGGAGCCGACGGCGCGGCTTATTATAGAGTCCCGCCCATGCCCGCCGCGTCGCCCCGACCCCGCGCCCGCCGCCACCGCCGCCGTCCTCCGGCGCGCGCGCCGCGCCCGATCGATGCGAACCGCGGCGCCACCTA
>VGZQ01000011.1 GCA_016872535.1 Rhodospirillales bacterium
TTGAACGACCCGCAGAAAACGCACTTGCGGCCCCGCTCAAAGTTGGCCGCACACCCGAAAACCCTCGAACCCCCTATAACCATGCGCCTTTCCTCCTAGCACATGGTTACGAATCGCCCTAATTACCTTAACTAATATGGCGGTTTTCGGCGGGTTGGCAGGCCGTCGGATAGCCGGTATAACCGTTGGACTCCGGGCGCCGCCTCGAAGGCGCTCCAATCAAATTTTTTATTTTTTGCGGGAGGATGCCATGCTGAAAACCCTGAAATTCGGAATAGCCGCCGCCGTCGCCGCGATCGTCCTTGCGCCGCTCGGCGCGGACGCGCAACAGCAGAAGAGCCTGTCGATCGCCACCGGCGGCACCGGCGGGGTCTACTACCCCATGGGCGGCGGCCTCGCCAACGTGCTTTCCAAGTACGTGCCCGGCTGGCAGGCGACGGCGGAAGTCACCGGCGGCTCGGTCGCCAATCTCCAGCTAATCGGCGCCAAGAAGGCCGAAATCGCCTTTTCGATGGTGGATGCCGGCCTGGACGCGCTCAAAGGCGAAGACAAGTTCAAGGACAAGCCGGTCGAGATCCGCACCCTGATGGTGCTCTATCCGAACCGGATGCACGTGGTCAGCATCGAGGGCACCGGGGTCAAGACCATGAAGGACCTCAAGGGCAAGCGCGTGTCGACCGGATCGCCCGGCAGCGCGACCGAAGTCATGGCTTTCCGCGTGATCGAGGCCGCCGGCCTCGACAAGGACAAGGACATGAAGCGCGAACGGCTCGGCGTCGCCGAGTCCGTCAACGCGATCAAGGACAAAAAGATCGACGCCTTCTTCTGGGTCGGCGGCCTGCCGACGGCGGCCGTCGCCGACCTCGGCGCGACGCCGGGCGTCAAGATCCAGATGATCGATCACGCCGACACGGTTCCGGCCATGAACAAGAAGTACGGCAATCTCTACGCCCCGGACACCATCGCCAAGAACGTCTACGGCGGCATGGAGAAGGACAACCAGGTCGCGACCGTGTGGAACGTGCTGATCGCGCACAAGGACATGTCCGACCAGGACGCCTACACCATCGTCAAGACCATCTTCGACCGCAAGGCCGACATGGTCGCCGTGCACAAGGAAGCCGAGAGCTTCGACGTCAAGAATCAGCCCGGCCGTTCGCCGATCCCCTTCCATCCCGGCGCCAAGAAGTACTTCGCCGAGAAGGGCGTGAAGCTCGACTGAAGGACGTTCGATCCGGCGCGCCGCCCGCTTCGCACGACGAGGCCGGCGGCGCGTCTCGTTTCCGGTGATTGACGCCGCATGAGCGATCCGCAATCCGTCGCCGCCCCCGACGACGTTCAGCACAAGATCGAAGAGCTGATCGAAGCGGAAGAAGGCGTTCACAACCGCTATCGGGGCTGGATGGCGGCGTTCCTGACCGCGCTCGCGGTCGGCAGCACGCTTTTCCACCTCTATACCGCCGTCGGCATCGTGTCGCCCGACGTTCTGCGCCCGGCACACGTCGGGATCGTGCTGGTCCTCACGTTTCTCGTCTTCCCCGTCGTCAAGGCCTTGCGCAATCGTTTCCCGTGGTGGGACCTGCCGCTGGTCGCGGCGGCGATCGCCGTGATCGCCTACGCCATCGTCGGCGGCGACGATTTCGGCGACCGCAACACCTTGCCCAACCGGACCGACCTGATCGCCGGGGCCGTGTTCATCCTGCTCGTTCTCGAAGCGGTGCGGCGCTCGAGCGGCGTGGTCATGCTGGTCATCTGCGTCGCGTTCCTCGCCTACGCCCTCGCCGGGCCCTACCTGCCGCCGCCCTGGACCCATCGCGGCTACGACCTCGGCCGCCTGGTCGGGCACCTATACATGACCCTCGAGGGCATTTTCGGCGTCGCGGTCGACGTGTCCTCGAGCCTGATCATCCTGTTCACCATCTATGGCGCGTTCCTGCAGCATTCGGGCGCCGGAAAGTTCTTCATCGATTTTTCGTTTTCCGCCACCGGCGGCAAGACATCGAGCGCGGGCCGCGCCGTGGTGCTGTCCTCGTTCCTGCTCGGCGGACCGTCGGGATCGGGCGTCGCCACCACCGTCACCATCGGCTCGGTTTCGCACAAGATGCTCGCCCAGGCCGGATTCAGCAAAAACTCGGCGGGCGGGCTGCTCACCGCCGGCGGCATCGGCGCCATCCTGTCGCCGCCGGTGTTGGGCGCGGCGGCGTTCCTGATCGCGGAGTTCCTGAAGATCTCCTATCTCGACGTCATCCGCATGGCGGTGGTGCCGACGTGCCTCTATTACTTCTCGCTCTTCATCGTTGTCGAGCTTGCCAGCCGCGACAGCGTCGAAGGCGGCATTACGCCGGTGCCGCTCGGCCCCCTGGTGCGCGATTACTGGTTCCACTTTTCATCCCTGATCGCGATCATCGTTTTCATGCTGATAGGCTTTTCGCCGATGATGTCGGTGTTCTGGGCGACCGTGCTCGCCTTCGCCACCAGCTTTCTCCATCGCGACTGCGCCATGGGCCCGAGGAAGCTCATCCAGGCGCTCGCCGACGGCACCACCGGCGTGCTCAACGTCGCCGCCACCTGCGCCGCGGCCGGGATCATCGTCGGGGTGGTGACGCTGACCGGGCTCGGCCTCAAGTTTTCGGCCATCGCCATCGAATACGCGGGCGGCAGCTTGGCGCTGACCGCGCTTTACACCGCGCTGATCGTGTGGGTGGTCGGCCTCGCCGTGCCGGTGACGGCGTCCTACATCATCTGCGCGGTGATCGCGGCGCCCGCCCTGATCAAGCTCGGCGTGCCCGATTTCGCCGCGCACATGTTCATCTTCTATTATGCGGTTCTCTCCGAAGTATCGCCGCCGACCGCGCTGTCGGCGTTCGCGGCGGCCGCGATCACCGGCGGCGATCCCTACCGCACCACGTTCCACTCGTGGAAATACACCATGCCCGCGTTCGTGGTGCCGTTCATGTTCGTGCTCGATCCGGCCGGTATCGGCATTCTGCTCGCCATGCCGAAGGCGGGCGGGATCGCGGCCATGGTCGTGGTGATCCTGGCCGCCGCCGCCGGCACCGCCGCCGTCGCCGCCGGGTTGCAAGGGCGCTTGATCACGCCGCTCGCGGCCTGGGAACGGACGGCGTTGATCGTCGGCGGATTCCTGCTCATGTTCCCCGACCTGGTCGACGACTGGATCGCGCCGGTCGCGTTCGCGACCCACGGCCAATTGCGCTGGGCGGGATTGGCGATCGCGCTTGCCGTCGCCCTGTTCCATTACCTCCGCGCCCGCGGCGCGCGAAGCGCCGCGTAAAGCGAAGAATTACTCCGCCGCCGACCGGGCCTCGGTTTTCTCGACGCGCGCGGCGCAGAACTTGAACTCCGGAATCTTGCCGAACGGATCGAGTTGCGGATTGGTCAGAAGATTGGCGGCCGCTTCGGTGTAGCAGAAGGGTATGAAGATCACCCCTTCCGGAATCGCCGTATCGGCGCGCGCGACCAGTTCGATCGCGCCGCGCCGGGTGGCGACGCGCACCTTGCCGCCCGGCTGGATGCCGAGCTTGGCGATGTCGCCGGGCGCGAGCGACGCGACCGCGGCGGGCTCCAACGCATCGAGCACGCTCGCGCGTCGGGTGATCGCGCCGGTGTGCCAATGCTCGAGTTGGCGGCCGGTGGTCAGGATCATCGGATACTGGGCGTCGGGCAGTTCGGCCGGCGGCAGCACGTCGGCGGGCACCAGCTTGGCCTTGCCGTCGCCGGTCGGGAAACGGTCGGCGAAGACGACGCCCTCGCCCGGCTTGTCCGGCGCCGCGCACGGATAGGTCACCGCGTTTTCGCGCTCCAGCCGCTCCCACGAAATATTGTCGAGCGAGTGCATGATCCCGCCCATCTCGCGGTAAACGTCGGCGGGACCCGTGTAATCCCATTCAAGGCCGATACCGCGCGCGATTTCCTGGATGATCCACCAATCCTGACGCGCCTCGCCCGGCGGCTGGAATACTTGGCGGCCGCGCTGGATCTGGCGATTGGTGTTGGTGACGGTGCCGTCCTTTTCCGGCCAGGCGGACGCGGGCAGCACCACGTCGGCGTGGAACGCGGTTTCGGTGAGGAAGATGTCCTGAACCACGAGATGCTCGAGCTTGGCGAGCGCCTCGCGCGCATGGCCCGCGTCCGGGTCCGACATCGCCGGGTTTTCGCCCATGATGTACATGCCGCGAATTTGGCCTTCGAGGATCGCCTTTATGATCTCGACCACGGTCAAGCCCCGTTTCGGGTCCAGCTTGGCGCCCCAGAATTCCTCGTGGCGGCGACGCACGTCCGGATTTTCGACCGATTGATAGTCGGGAAACACCATCGGAATGAGTCCGGCGTCGGAGGCGCCCTGTACGTTGTTCTGGCCGCGCAGCGGATGGAGCCCGGTGCCGGGCCGGCCGGTGTGGCCGCACATCAGCGCGAGCGAGATCAGGCAGCGCGCGTTGTCGGTGCCGTGCACGTGTTGCGAAATGCCCATGCCCCAGAAGATGATGCCGGCCTTGGCGCGCGCGAACGCGCGCGCGACGGTGCGCAGCGTGTCGGCCTCGATGCCGCAAATCGCCGCCATCTTTTCCGGCGAGAAATCGGCGAGATGCGCCTTCAATTTCTCGAAGCCCGCCGTGTGGGCCTGAATATACTGGGTGTCGTAGAGCCCTTCGCTCACGATCACGTTCATGATTCCGTTCAGCATCGCGACGTCGGTGCCGGGACGGAATTGCAGCATGTGGGTGGCGTGGCGCATGAGCGCCTGGCCGCGCGGGTCCATCACGATCAGCGTCGCGCCGCGCTTCGCCGCCTGCTTGAAATAGGTGGCGGCGACGGGATGATTCTCGGCCGGATTGGCGCCGATGACGATGATGACGTCGGCGTTCATCGCCTCGGTGAACGGCGCCGTGACCGCGCCGGAGCCGATCCCCTCCATCAGGGCGGCCACCGACGACGCGTGGCAGAGTCGCGTGCAGTGATCGACGTTGTTGGTGCCGAAGCCGAGCCGGACCAGTTTTTGGAACAGATACGCTTCCTCGTTGGAGCCTTTGGCCGAGCCGAACCCGGCAAGCGCCTCGGCGCCCGAGCGGTCGCGAATCGTTTTCAATCCCGATGCCGCGCGCGCGAGCGCTTCTTCCCAGGTCGCTTCGCGGAAATGGGTGAAGGGGTTGCCCGGATCGACCCGGTCGTTGGCGTGCTTCTTGACGCCCTCTTTGCGGATCAACGGCTTGGTCAGGCGGTGCGGGTGGTGGATGTAGTCGAACCCGAAGCGGCCCTTGACGCAGAGCCGGTTTTCGTTGGCCGGGCCGGGACGACCGGTGACGAAGGCGAGCTTGTCGCCCTGCACGTGATAGCGGATCTGGCAACCGACGCCGCAATAGGGGCAGACGCTGTCCACATGGCGGTCGGCGCGGAGATTGCCGACGCCCTTGGCGTCGACCGCGTTCGCCGGCATCAAGGCCCCGGTCGGGCAGGCCTGCACGCATTCGCCGCAGGCGACGCAGGTGGACGCGCCCATCGGGTCGCCCATGTCGAACACGATGCGGGCGTGATGCCCGCGCCCGCCCATGCCGATCACGTCGTTGACCTGAACCTCGCGGCAGGCGCGGACGCAAAGGTTGCAGTGGATGCAGGCATCGAGCGCGACCGCCATCGCCGGATGCGAGCGGTCGGATTCCGGCGCATGGCGAGGCGCGAAGCGGCTTTGCGTGAGGCCGAGTTTCTCGGTCCATTGCCAGAAGCGCGACCCTGAATCGTGGGCGCGCTCGCGCGCCGGCTGGTCGGCGAGCAGCAGCTCGAACACCATCTTGCGGCCGGCCTTGGCGCGCTCGCTTCCCGTCCTGACCTTCATGCCGGCGGAGGGTTTCCGGATGCAGGAGGCCGCCAGCACCCGCTCGCCCTCGATCTCGACCACGCAGGCGCGGCAGTTGCCGTCCGGCCGGTAGCCCGGCTCGCCCGAATGGCAGAGGTGCGGGATCGCGGTGCCCTGCCGTTTCGCCACGTCCCAGATGGTTTCGCCCGCCTCGGCGGCGACCGTCTTGCCGTCGAGCTCGAAGGTGATCTTCTGGCTCATCGCTTGGTCTCCGGAAAATATTTGAGCGCGCAGCGGATCGGATTGGCCGCCGCCTGGCCGAGCCCGCAGATCGAGGCGTCCGCCATGCCTTGCGCCAGCTCGCCGAGCAGCGCCGCGTTCCAGGTCTTCTTCTCCATCTCGATGACGGCCTTTTCGGAGCCGACGCGGCAGGGCGTGCATTGGCCGCAGCTTTCGTCGGCGAAAAAGCGCATCAGGTTGAGGGCCGCGGCGCGCGCGTCGTCCTTGTCCGAGAGCACCACCACCGCCGCCGACCCGAGAAAGCATCCGTGTTTTTCGAGCTGGCCGAATTCGAGCGGTTCGTCGCCCATGGAGGCGGGCAGAATGCCGCCCGAGGCGCCGCCCGGCAGATAGGCGGCGAACGTGTGGCCGTCGGCCATGCCGCCGCAATGCTCCTCGATCAGCTTGCGCACCGAGATGCCGGCCGGAGCCAGCTTGACGCCCGGATTTTTCACCCGGCCCGACACCGAATAGCTGTGCAGGCGCGTCGAACCGCCCCGGGTCGCGAACCATTGCGCGCCCTTTTCGACGATGTCGCGCAACCAATAGAGCGTCTCGACGTTCTGGACCAGGGTCGGGCGACCGAACAGGCCCTTTTCCGCGACGTAAGGAGGCCGGTGGCGCGGCAGGCCGCGCTTGCCTTCGATGCTTTCCAGCATCGCCGATTCTTCACCGCAGATGTAGGCGCCGGCGCCGCGACGCAGATGGATTGGCGCATGCGTGTCCAGCTTCGCCGCGCGCACCTTTTCCAGCTCCGCCAACAAAAACTTGCGGATGCCCGGATATTCGTCGCGAAGATAGAAGTAAATCGCCTCGGCGCCGACCGCCCAGGCGGCGAGCAGCGCGCCCTCGATGGTGCGGTGCGGATCGCGTTCGAGATAATAGCGGTCCTTGAAGGTGCCGGGCTCGCCCTCGTCGGCGTTGACCGCCATCAGGCGCGGACCCGCATAGCCGCGCACGAATCCCCACTTGCGCCCGGTGGGGAAACCGGCGCCGCCGAGGCCGCGCAAGCCGGAATCGTTCAGAAGCGCGATCAGGTCTTCGGCTTTGCGCTCGCCTTTCAGGCATTGGCGCAACAGCGCGTAGCCGCCGTCGGCCGTGTACGCTTCGAATGCGCGCGCGGACGGCACCGGCGCCGACATATCGGCGTTCGCGGCCGCCGCGGTCGCCTCGACCGTCGCGGGCGCGATCTGGCGCTGGCCAACCTGGACCGCGGGCGCCTTGTCGCAAAGGCCCATGCACGGCGCGCGCACCACCCGCGCCTTGGCGCCGAGCCGCGCCGCCAGGCCTTCGAGCAACGCGCCCGCGCCGGCCATTTCGCACGTCAGGCTGTCGCAGACCCGGATCGTGAGCGCGGCCGGCGCGGCTTCGCCTTCGCGCACCACGTCGAAGTGGGCGTAGAAGGTGGCGACCTCATAGACCTCGGTCATGGCGAGGCGCATTTCGTGGGCGAGCGCGGCGAGATGCGCCGCCGAAAGACATCCGTAGCGGTCCTGAATCAGGTGCAGATGTTCGATCAGCAAATCGCGCCGGCGCGGTTTATCGCCCAGCAGCGCGCGCACCTCGGCCAGCGCCTCGGGCTTGACCTGGCGGCCCTTGGGCGTGGCCCGGGCGGGGCCCCGTTTATGGGAAGCGAGTTCCGTGTTCATTGGCGGTCGATCGGCTTTCAGGTGCTTGCAAAATAATCCCCGGAACCGGCGGCAACAACCCCAAGCCTGGGCGATGCGATAGGCGGTGGCTTGCGGGTGATAAAAGCGACTCGCCCTCGCGCGCCGACGCGCGGCGTCATTTGACCAGGGTCACCGGAACCTTCGCGAGATGCAGCAGCTTGGTGGTCGAGGATCCGAGCAGCAGGTTGGCGATTTGCGAATGGCCGCGCGTTCCCATCACGATTTCGTCGCACTTCAACTTGGTCGCATACGCGGCGATGGTTTCGGCCACGTCGCCGACCGCGATCTCGATTCCGTGCGCGATATTCGCCTTGTTCAGCTTGGCGCAGGCCTTCTTCAGTTCTTTTTCGCCCAGTTCCTTGTGAAAGTCGCGCACCGAGCGCTTACCGACGAAGTCGGTGACCGCCTGGGGCAACGCCGGCTGGACGTTGATCAGGTGGATGCGGGTCTTTTGCCCCTTTTGCACCCGATCGATCACCGCGTCCACCGCCCGGAGCGAGGCCGGCGAGCCGTCGATCGGGATCAGAATCGTGTGCATAGTCGATCTCCTGTTATGCGAGCGTGATCGCCGACCGCGTCACGATCCGGACGCGCCGTGGTGTTCCGACGCGACCGATTCGATTTTTCGGCGATGGTCCCGGCGCCGCACCAGGAATTTTCCGAGAGCGACGACGAAGACCGTGCCGGCGACGGCGGCGACGTAATGAATCATGGGTTGATGGGGTTGCGTATACTGCGCGATTGCCGGATCGACCACGGCGATGCCCCCGGCGATCCAGCCCAACAGGCCGCCGCCCAAGGTAATCAGGATCGGGTAACGATCGAGCAGCTTCAACAACATCGTGCTGCCGAGAACGACCAGCGGGATACTGATCAAGAGGCCGAGCACGATCAGGGTCACGTTGTCCTTGGCGGCGGCGGCGATGCCGATGACGTTGTCGAGGCTCATGACCGCGTCGGCGACCACGATGGTCCACATGGCGCTCCAAATGGTGGTGCCGGCCTTGATCTTGCCTTCTTCGTCGACACCGCCTTCCTCGGGCACCAGCAACTTGATGGCGACCCAGAACAGAAGCACCGCCCCCACCAGCTTCAGGTAGGGCACCGTCATCAGGTAGACAATCACCGTCGCGAACGCGATGCGGAGCCCGATGGCCCCGGCGGTGCCGCCGACGATGGCGACCGTGCGCTGCTTTTGCGGCAGATTGCGCGCGGCGAGCGCGATCACGACCGCGTTGTCGCCGGCGAGCAGGATGTCGATGCCGATGATCTGCAGCAACGCGATCCAGAATTGCGGGTCGCTATAAGTCATCGAAAGGTACGCCTCTTCCCGTCTACAAACCGTTGTTTTTTCGGCTCACCGGAAACCGGCGCCGATCGACGTGCTCGCGCTCCGGTCGTGTCGAACATGCCGTCGCGCTAATTTTTGCGGCGCAACGTGAATTCGATTTTGCCGCACGAGGGAATCAGGTTGCTCCGGCATTTCGATAGTGGTACACCACATACCTAGGTCCGCGCGAGTTGTCGAGAACGAACCAACTGACGGGTTCCGCGCGATCCAGACCCCAGAACCCCATCAAGAGGGTTCGCTATAAATCGAAGCGATTCGCTGCTGGTGAAGGCCAACTCTTTCGGGTAGCGAGATCGATGGGCCGTAGAAAATCCGCCGACATGCGCGGTGGAATATTTGGGAGGACTTAAATGCAAACACGTTCATACGCCATCTCCGCCTCGCTCGCCGTTCTCTTGGGGGGCTTTGCGGCTCCATCGTTCGCCGCCTGGGAGCCGAGCAAGCCGGTCGAGTTCATCATTCCCGCTGGCACCGGCGGCGGCGCCGACCAAATGGCCCGCATGCTTCAGGGCGTGGTTGAAAAGCACAAACTGATGCCGAAGCCGTTCGTGGTCATCAACAAGGCCGGCGGTGCGGGCGCCGAGGGCTTCCTCGACGTCAAGAATTCCAAGGGCAACCCGCATAAGATCATCATCACGCTTTCGAATCTGTTCACCACCCCGCTCGCGACCGGCGTGCCGTTCAATTGGCGCGACTTGACCCCGGTGGCGATGCTGGCGCTCGACGAATTCATCCTCTGGGTCCATGCCGAAACGCCCTACAAGACCGCCGGCGAATACATCGCCGCCGTCAAGGGCGCGGAACCGGGCAAGTTCAAGATGGGCGGAACCGGCTCCAAGCAGGAAGACCAGATCATCACCGTCGGCGTCGAACAGATCACCGGGACCAAATTCAGCTACGTGCCCTACAAGGGCGGCGGCGAAGTGGCGACGCAATTGGTCGGCAAGCACGTCGATTCGACCGTCAACAACCCGATCGAGGCGGTCGCCCAATGGCGCGCGGGCGCGTTGCGTCCTCTCTGCGTGTTCGATTCCAAGCGGATCGACCTCAAGGACAAAGTCACCTCGAACATGTCCTGGAACGACATTCCGACCTGCAAGGAAGGCGGCCTCAACATCGAATACCTGATGTTGCGCGGCATTTTCATGCCGGCCGGCGTGACGCAGGACCAGGTCAACTACTATGTCAACCTGTTCAAGAAGGTCCGCGAGACCCAGGACTGGAAGGACTTCATGAAGACCGGCGCCTTCAACACCACGTTCATGTCCGGCAAGGAATACCGCGACTGGGTGGAAAAGGCCGAGGCCACGCATAAGGACCTGATGACCAAGGCCGGCTTCCTCGCCAAGTAAGTTCCGCGTCGTTGCCCGGGGCGGCCCCTCTCACTGAGGATCGGGGGCCGCCCCGGCGCACAGGACGTCTTATCCCCGCGACTTCACCACCCCGACGTTCAGGGACATCCCATCATGGAAGCCGAATCGGAGCAGGGCGGCGCCTCGCAAAAGGCCGTCGATCTGTTTGTGGCCGCCGCGATCATGGCGCTCGCCGCACTGGTCATGTATGACAGCCAGCGGCTCGGCGCGAAATGGGCCTCCGACGGCCCCCAGGCGGGTTATTTCCCCTTCTATGTCGGCCTGATCATGTTTGTCTCGGCCGGCGCCACTTTCCTGTTGGCGCTGCGGCCGAAAGCCTCCGACCGGATTTTCGTCGACCGGCAGCAGTTCCGGTCGGTTCTCGCCATCTTCGTCCCAAGCGCCGTCTACATCGCCCTCATCTACCTGCTCGGGATTTACATCGCGTCCGCCATCTTTCTCGCGTTCTTCATGCGCGTGCACGGTGGCTACGGCCCGGCGATGATCGCGCCGGTGGCGCTCGGCATGCCAGTTTTCCTCTTTGTCCTGTTCGAGATGTGGTTCCTGGTCCCGCTGCCCAAGGGACCGGTCGAATCCCTGCTCGGCTTCTAGCCCCAGATTTCCTCGGAGTCCCCCGTGGCCGAATCCCTCGAAGCACTGTTCCACGGCTTCGCCGTCGCGATGTCGCTGAAGAACATCTTGTTCATGCTCGTTGGCATCCTGCTCGGCGTGCTGATCGGCGTGCTGCCGGGCCTGGGCGGGGCCAACGGCGTCGCCATCCTGTTGCCGCTCACGTTCTCGATGCCGCCCACGTCGGCGATCATCATGCTGTCGTGCATCTATTGGGGCGCGCTGTTCGGCGGAGCGATCACGTCCGTGCTGTTCAACATACCGGGCGAGCCATGGTCGGTCGCGACCACATTCGACGGCTATCCCATGGCGCGCGACGGCCGCGCCGGCGAGGCGCTGACGGCGGCGTTCACGTCCTCCTTCGTCGGCGCCTTCATCGCGGTGGTGGTGCTGACGTTCCTCGCGCCGCTGGTCGCCCAGTTCGCCCTGCAGTTCGGCCCGCCCGAGTTCTTCGCGGTCCAGTTCCTGACCTTCTGCAGCTTCGTCGGCATGAGCAAGGAGCCGCCCTTCAAGACACTCGCCAGCATGATGATCGGCTTCGCGCTTGCCGCCGTCGGCCTCGACACCGTGACCGGCCAGCTGCGCATGACCTTCGGCATCTACGAAATCATCCGCGGCTTCGACTTCCTGATCGCGGTAATCGGCTTGTTCGGCATCGGCGAAATCCTGCTGACCATGGAAGAAGGCCTGTCGTTCAAGGGCGCATCGGCCAAGATCAACGCCCGCGTCGTCTGGCAGACGTGGAAGAAACTTCCGAAATACTGGGCGACGTCGATCCGCGGCGCCCTGGTCGGTTGCTGGATGGGCATCACGCCGGGCGGCGCGACGCCGGCGTCGTTCATGAGTTACGGCCTGGCCAAGCGATTTTCCAAGGACGGGCCGCAATTCGGCACCGGCAAGATCGAGGGCGTGGTGGCGCCGGAGACCGCGGCGCATGCCGCCGGCACCAGCGCGCTCTTGCCCATGCTCACCCTCGGCATTCCCGGATCGCCGACCGCCGCCGTGTTGCTGGGCGGGCTCCTGATCTGGGGCTTGCAGCCGGGACCGCTGCTGTTCGTCGAGCAGAAGGAGTTCGTCTGGGGCCTGATCGCCAGCATCTATCTCGGCAATATCGTCGGCCTCTTGATCGTGTTGACGACGGTGCCGTGGTGGGCGGCGATCCTGCGCATTCCGTTCAGCATCATCGGCCCGGCGATCGTCGTGGTTTGCGCCATCGGCGCCTATACCGTGCACAACGCCATGCTCGATGTCGCCTTGATGCTGTTTTTCGGCGTGGTCGGCTATGCCTTCAAGAAGCTGAACTATCCGCTCGCGCCGCTGGTGCTCGCCCTTGTACTGGGTGACATGGCGGAAAGCGCGTTCCGCCAGTCCATGATCATCTCGCGCGGCAGCCTCTCGGCTTTCTGGGCGAACGGCCTGGTCGGCAGCATCATGGCGCTGGCGCTCGCCCTTCTGTTCTGGCCGCTGATCGTCCAGGCCAAGAATTCCCTGCTCCCGAAAAGAGCCTGACCCGATGACATTATTTCCTGTTGTCGGCAGCGCGCGGTTTGTGGTCTCGTTTTCTGGTGTATGGAATACCAGGAGGGCTATCTGATGCCGGCCTCCCATACCGCTCTCTTGAACGTGCAGCCGATCGAAGCCGACACCAGCCTAAAGGGCCGCATCTACGATCGCCTCAAGCGCGCGATCACGTCGATCAACATCTACGCCGAAAACGCCGAATTGCGGCTCGACGAGCGCGAACTGTCGGTGCGGCTCGCCACCAGCCGCACCCCGATCCGGGAAGCGCTCGCCCGCCTCGAACAGGAAGGGCTGGTCCATATCGTCCCGCGCAAGGGCGTCTATATCGTGCGCAAGAGCAAAGCCGAGATCCTCGACATGATTACGGTGTGGGCGGCGCTCGAGGGCATGGCCGCCAGACTTGCCGCCCGGAACGCCAGCGACGCGGAGATCGCGGGGCTGCGCCAACTCTTCACCACCTTCAAGAACGGCCAGGTCGAAGCCCGCATCGACGAATACTCCGACACCAACGTCCGGTTCCACCAAGCCATTCTTGCGCTCGGCAAGAGCCCGCTGTTGCGCCACATGGCCGATCATTTGTTCGTCCACATGCGCTCGATCCGCGTGCGCACCATCGGCGAAAGCAACCGCGCCAACCGCTCGATCATCGATCACTTGCACATCATCGAGGCGCTCGAGGCCCGCGACGCCGACCTCGCCGAGCGGCTGGTGCGCGAACACACCTTCAAGCTTGCCGATCACGTCCGCGATAACGTTCATTACCTCGACTGACGACCTCCGCTCGACACCGAATTTCGAGGAGATCATCATGACCGAAGCCACGGCAAGAAAGCTCGAGACGACCGCAACGTCGGGAACGGAAATCTTGACCGACGGTTTCCACCTCGTCATCGA
The DNA here is from genome assembly GCA_016872535.1 of Rhodospirillales bacterium. Lineage (NCBI taxonomy): Bacteria > Pseudomonadati > Pseudomonadota > Alphaproteobacteria > Rhodospirillales > Rhodospirillales bacterium. The sequence continues at coordinate 13,507 of VGZQ01000011.1, forward strand.
CGCGCTCAAGCTCAACGGCATCAACACCATCTACGGCGTGCCCGGCATTCCGATCACCGACTTGGGCCGCATGGCGCAGGCCGCCGGCATCCGCGTGCTGTCGTTCCGCCACGAACAGAACGCCGGCTACGCCGCGGCCATCGCCGGCTTCCTGACCAAGAAACCGGGCATTTGTCTCACCGTGTCGGCGCCGGGTTTCCTGAACGGGCTCACCGCGCTGGCGCATGCCACCACCAACTGCTTTCCGATGATCCTGGTGTCCGGTTCGTCCGAGCGCGAGATCGTCGATCTGCAGCAGGGCGACTACGAGGAAATGGATCAGCTCGCCATCGCCAAGCCGCTGTGCAAGGCGGCGTTCCGCGTCCTGCACGCCCAGGACATCGGCATCGGCGTCGCCCGGGCGATCCGCGCCGCTCTGTCGGGGCGCCCCGGCGGCGTCTACCTCGACCTGCCGGCCAAGCTGTTCGGCCAGGTGATGAACGCGGAAGCCGGCCGCAAGTCGCTGGTCAAGGTGATCGACGCGGCGCCCGCCCAGATTCCGGCCCCGGCCGCGATCCTGCGCGCCCTCGACGTGCTGAAAGCGGCAAAGCGCCCGCTCATCATCCTCGGCAAGGGCGCGGCCTACGCCCAAGCCGACGACGCGATCCGCGCCTTCGTCGAAAAGAGCGGCATCCCCTTCCTGCCCATGAGCATGGCCAAGGGTCTGCTGCCGGACACCCACCCGCAATGCGCCGGCGCGGCGCGCTCGCTGGTGCTGAAGGACGCGGACGTCGTCATGCTGATCGGCGCCCGGCTCAACTGGCTGCTGTCGCACGGCAAGGGCAAGACCTGGGGCGACGCGCCCAAGAAGTTCGTCCAGATCGACATCGAGCCGCGCGAGATGGACAGCAACGTCGAGATCGCGGCGCCGCTGGTGGGCGACGTCGGCTCGTGCGTCGCGGCCCTGCTGGACGCCATGGGCGCGAAGTGGAACCCGCCGCCCGCCGACTGGACCACCGCGGTCAAGGCCAAGCGCGACGAAAACATCGCCAAGATGGCGCCGCGCCTGATGAACAACAATTCGCCGATGGACTTCCACGGCGCGCTCGGCGCGCTCAAGACCGTCATCAAGGAGCGCCCCGAGGTCATCCTGGTCAACGAAGGCGCCAACACCCTCGACCTCGCGCGCGGCGTGATCGACATCTACAAGCCGCGCCATCGCCTCGATGTCGGCACCTGGGGCGTCATGGGCATCGGCATGGGTTCGGCTATCGCCGCCGCCGTCGAGACCGGCAAGCCCGTGCTGGCGGTCGAGGGCGACAGCGCCTTCGGCTTCTCCGGCATGGAAGTGGAAACGATCTGCCGCTACAAGCTGCCGGTCTGCGTCGTCATCTTCAATAACGACGGAATCTATCGCGGCGTCGACGTGAATCTGGCCGGGGATGACCCGGCGACGACGGTGTTCGTAAAAGGCGCGCGCTACGACAAGATGATGGAGGCCTTCGGCGGCGTCGGCGTCAACGCGACCACGCCCGACGAACTGAAACGCGCCGTCGACGCGGCGCTCGATTCCGGCAAGCCGACGTTGATCAACGCGGCGATCGACCCGGCGGCCGGCAGTGAAAGCGGCCGCATCGGCAATCTTAACCCGCAAAGCGCGTTGAAGAAGAAGTAGTCTTTATCGCACCGATCTTACTGGAGAACCTGCAATGGCTAAGAAGAAGCAAAAGTCCGCCAAGGCGAAGCCGACGGCGCGCAAGACCATCAAGACGGCAAAGAAGGCCGCCCGTTCCCCCAAGGGCAAGGGCGGCTTGGCCCTTTCCGGGATTCGCGTTCTCGACATGACCCACGTCCAGTCGGGCCCGACCTGCACGCAGCTGCTGGCGTGGTTAGGCGCCGACGTGATCAAGGTCGAGCGCCCCGGCACGGGCGACGCCACGCGCGGCCAGCTGCGCGATGTTCCCAACGTGGACAGCCTCTATTTCACCATGCTGAACCACAACAAGCGCAGCATCACCCTCAATCCCAAATCGCCGGTCGGCAATAAAATCTTCGCCCGCCTGATCGAGGAATGCGACGTGATGGTCGAAAACTTCGCGCCGGGCGCGATCGACCGCATGGGCTTTCCGTGGGAGAAAATCCAGAAGATCAACCCGCGCATGGTTTACGCCTCGGTCAAGGGCTTCGGCCCCGGCCCCTACGAAGACTGCAAGGTCTACGAGAATGTCGCCCAATGCACCGGCGGCAGCGCCTCGACCACCGGCGAGATCGGCCGCGTGCCGCTGGTGACCGGCGCCCAGATCGGCGATTCCGGCACCGGGCTGCACTTGGCGCTCGGCATCGTCGCCGCGCTCTTGCAGCGCGAGCGTACCGGGCGCGGCCAGCGCGTCACCTGCGCCATGCAGGACGGCGTCCTCAACCTCTGCCGGGTCAAGCTGCGCGACCAGCAGCGCCTCGCCCACGGACCGCTCAAGGAATACCCGCAATACCCCAACATCCCGTTCGGGCCCGCCGTGCCGCGCGCCGGCAACGCCTCGGGCGGCGGCCAGCCGGGCTGGATCGTCAAGTGCAAGGGTTGGGAAACCGACCCCGACGCCTATTCCTACGTCATCGCCCAGGCGGCGGCGTTTCCGGCGCTGGCCAAGGCCATCGGCCGCGAGGATTGGCTGACGGACCCGGAATGGAACACGCCCGAGGCGCGCCTGCCCAAGCTCGACAAGATGTTCGAGATCATCGAGCAATGGACCATGACCAAGACCAAGTTCGAGGTGATGGATATCCTCAACCCCCTCGACGTGCCGTGCGGGCCGATCCTGTCGATGAAGGAACTGGCCGAGGAGCCGTCCTTGCGCAAGACCGGCACCGTGGTCGAGGTCGATCATCCGACCCGCGGCAAGTACCTGACGGTCGGCAACCCGATCAAGCTTTCCGATTCGCCGACCAAGGTCGTGCGCTCGCCGCTCTTGGGCGAGCACACCGACGAAATCCTGCGCGGCGTCGTCGGCTTCTCGAAAAAGGACATCGAGGAAGCGCGCAAGACCGGCGCGGTTTAATAATTCCGCGCCCCGACGGGGCGCGGCGTTTCACGCGCGCGGGGATTCGCCCGCGCGCATTCGAGGGAGATATCAGCCATGCGCATCCTGTTCAACGGCCAACAGGCCTTCGGCAAGGCGGTGCTTGAGGCGCTGGTCAATCGCGGCGAGGAAATCGTCGGCGTCTATTGCGCCCCCGACAAGCCGGGCAAGAAGATGGACCCGCTCAAGGAATACGCGCTCTCCAAAAACTTGCGCGTCTTCCAACCCGCCTCCTTCAAGGACCCGGCGGTGTGGGAACAAATGAAAAGCCTCAACGCCGAACTCGGCGTCATGGCCTACGTGCTGCTGCTGGTGCCGGAGGAGGCGCTCGCGATTCCGACCCACGGCACCATCCAGTATCACCCGTCGCTGCTGCCCTGGCACAAGGGGCCAAGCTCGATCAACTGGCCGATCATCATGGGCAAGAAGGAAACCGGCCTTTCCGTTTTCTGGCCGGACAACGGCCTCGATACCGGACCGATCCTGCTCCAGAAAAAAACCAAGATTTCGGACAAGGATACCTTGGGCAGCATCTATTTCGATCGCCTGTTTCCCATGGGCGTCGCGGCGATGCTCGAAGCCATCGATCTGGTCAAGGCCAAGAAGGCCCCGCGCATCCCGCAGGCCCCCAAGGCCGGCTCCTACGAAGGCTGGTGCAACAAGGAGGTCGCCAAGATCAATTGGAAGAAGCCGGCCGCCGACGTCTACAACCTGATCCGGGGCACCAACCCGCAGCCGGGGGCATGGACGACTTTCAAGGGCAAGACGCTCGACATCTATGACTGCGTCAAGGTGGCGAAGCGCGCGGGCAAGCCCGGCCAAATCGTCGCGGTCGGCAAGGACAGCTTCACGGTCGCGGCCAAAGGCGGCCAGATCAAGGTGCTGCGCGTCCGCCCCGAGGGCGGCCAGAAAATTTCCGCCGGCCAGTTCGCCGCCGAAACGGGCCTCGGCAAGGGCGCCAAGCTCGGCTGACGCCGTCTCAGCCGCCGCCGGATTTTTCCTCCATCCAGCGGCGCAGCACGCTCAGCGATTCGGCGGGGTGCCGCTCCACCAGGCCGCGCACCTTGCCCGAAAGCCGGCTCGTCGAGGGAACAATCGCGCCCGCCTTGCTCTCGGAATCCGTATCGCGCGTGCGCCAACCGGAGAGCGACGGCACGGGCGGGTTTACCGGCGAAGACGCGGGCCTGAATGCGTTCATGCGGATCGCATTTTAACCGACCGCGCGGGGCCGGTCATGGCCCGGCATGATCGGGATTTTCCCTAATGGCGGAAGGCCTTAGCCGCAGGTCGGCCTATTGTCCAATGTGCGACGTGTCGGTATCTTTGGCGCCGCTCCGGATTCCCATTGAACAAGGCCTTTTTCATGTCCGACCAGAAATTTCGCCTGATCACCCGAGCCGATTTCGACGGCGTCGTGTGCGGATCCTTGTTCCAGGAACTGGATATGATCGACGACGTGGTGTTCGCCGAACCCGGCGATATGCAGGCCGGACGGGTCAAGGTCACCGATCGCGACATCACCACCAACTTGCCGTTCGTCGATGGCGTGCATCTCTGCTTCGACCATCATGCCAGCGAAACCAAGCGGGTGCAGGATCGCCCCAACCGGATCATCGATCCGGCGGCACCTTCGGCCGCGCGGGTCGTCTATAACCATTTCGGCGGCAAGAAGGGATTCCCGGCCATCTCCGACGATCTGATCAAGGCCGTCGATCAGGCCGACTCGGCCGACTACACCGAAGAAGACATCCTCGCGCCCGACCGCTGGGCGATGCTCAATTTCCTGGTCGATCCGCGATCCGGGCTCGCCGCGTTCAAGGATTTCAGCTCCACCCACGAGCAATTCATGCTCGATCTGATGACCTATTGCCGCCACAGCCCGATCGACGAGATCATGCGCCTGCCCGAGGTTGAAGAGCGCGTGCGCCGCTACCAGGAGCACGAGGAACGCGCCGAGCACCAGATCGTGCGCTGCGCGACCGTGCACGGCGACCTGATCGTTCTCGACATGCGGCGCGAACCGATGATCTACGCTACCAACCGGTTCGTGGTTTACGGCCTCTATCCGGACATCAAGCTTTCGCTCCACGTGCTCAAGGACGTTTCCTCCGGCTACGTGCGCTTCGCCCTCGGCCATTCGATCCTTAATCGCGGCGCAAAGGTCGATGCCGGCGCCGTGATGCTCGAATTCGGCGGCGGCGGTCACCGGGCGGCGGCGGGCGCCTTGGTGCGCGAGGCCGAGGCCGACTCGGTTCTCGACCGCATCGTCGCGCGCATCAGCAAAAACTGAGAATCGTCACGCTTCCGCGGCGAAGGCGGCGGCAAACTTGGCGAGCGTTTCGCGCGCCCCGGCGTCGTCGTAGGGCTCGGGCGGACGCACGCCCCAGATCGGGCGCGGCCAGGCGGGGTCGGTCGTGAAGCGGGCAATGACGTGGACGTGGAGTTGCGGCACCACGTTGCCGAGCGCCGCGACATTGATCTTGTGGGGGTTGTAAAGGCGCCGCAACGCGCGCGACGCTCGGCCGATCTCGGCCATGATCGCGCCGTGATCCGCCGGCGCCAGATCGTGCAAGTCCTTGAGTCCTTCCCGTTCCGGCACCAGAATCAGCCAGGGATACGCCCTGTCGTTCATCAGCAGGACCCGGCTGAGCGGCCAGTGCGCCGCTTCCAGGGTTTCGGCGGCCAGGCGTTCGTGCAATCGGAACATGGTTTAGCGAGTCCCTTGGCGATGGATACGGCTCCGCGTCTCAAAACCGCGATCTGGGTTCAGGCCGAAGTGCGCCGGCTCGGGCTCGAAGCCATCCCCGTCGCCGTCGCGCGCCGGGGCGACGCCGACGCCGGAGCCGTGCTGCTCAAGATCAACCGCTTCGTCCAGGGCTGCGAAGTGCTGGCCCAAACCCGCACCTTCGACGGTGCCGCCGCTTGGGTGCGCGGCACCGGCCCGGCACCGGTCGCCGAGGCCGAAGCCGACGCCTACATCGCCCGCCAGGTCAAGCGCGATCCCGACCTGTGGGTGGTCGAGATCGAGGACGCGCACGCCCGCTTCGTTCCCGCCGATCCGATCGTATCGTAAGTCCCGCACCGTCATTCCGTGCGCAGGATCAGGTGGTAGCCGAATTCGGTTTCGACCGCGTCGCTCATCTCGTCGACGGCGAGCGCGAACGCGGCCTGTTCGAACGCGGGCACCATCGCGCCCTTGCGAAACGTACCGAGATCCCCGCCGTCGCGTCCCGAAGGACAATCGGACAATTCGGCCGCGAGGTCGGCGAAATCCTCCCCCGCCGCGATCCGGCGCTTGAGGTCGTCGATTTCCTTGAGCGCGTCGGCGCGCGGACGGTCCGAGGAGCCGGCCTTGGCGTCGGCGTGCATGATCAGAATATGGGAGGCGCGGATTTGGCTGGTCATTCGGGTTCCTTCCGTTCAAAGGTGTCCGAACAGAATCCAGCATATCGCGACCGCCGCCGCAACGCTGGCGACGTCGGCGATCAAGCCGGCGGCGAGCGCGTGACGGACGTTTTTCACTTGCACCGCGCCGAAATAGACCGCGAGCACGTAGAACGTCGTTTCGGTCGATCCTTGGATGGTGCTGAGAAGATAGCCGGTATAGCTGTCCGGGCCGATGGCCGGGTCCTGCAGGACGGATGCGAGGTAGGCATAGGCGCCCGAGCCGGAGAGCGAGCGCAGGAATCCCATGGTCAAGGCTTCCGCCGGAACCCCGACCGGCGCGGTCAGCAGCCCGAGCGGGTCGATCACCGCCGCCATCACCCCGCTTTCGCGCAGCATGGCGATGGCGACCAGGATCGCCACCAGATAGGGAATGATGCGGACCGCGATCTCGAATCCTTCCTTGGCGCCCTCGATGAACGCGTCGTAGACGGCGACCCCGCGCCGCCAGCCGAACAGCAGCATGCCGGCCATGATGCCGGGCATGATCCAGGGGCCGATCGCCTGGCCGTAGAAAATGGTGAGCGGGATGATCGCGACCACTCCGGCAAGCGTCGCCCAGCCGATCCAGGCGGGATAGCCGGCGACCTCCGCGACGGCGAGCTGGCCGTTCGTTCCTGCTTCCGTTTCCGCTTCCACCGCCCCGACGCTGCCCGCGGTCGGCGAAATGGCGGGCAACGGCCAAACCCGGCGCAGCAGCAGCGCGGCGACGATGGCGACCGCGGTCGAGACGATGGTGGCGAACAGCGTGGTCGACACGATCCCGGCGGGGTCGGCGGATCCGGACGCGGCGCGGAGCGCGATCACCCCGGTCGGCAGCAGCGTTACGCTCGCGGTGTTGATGACCAGGAACATGGCCATCGAATCGCTCGCCGTGCCCTTCACCGGATTGAGCCGATCCAGTTCCTGCATGGCGCGGATGCCGAACGGCGTCGCCGCATTGCCGAGTCCGAGCACGTTGGCCGAAATATTGAGGACCATCGCCCCCATCGCCGGATGTCCGCGCGGCACGTCGGGGAACAGCTTGACCATCAATGGCTGCACCGTGCGCGCGATAACGACGAGGAGTCCGCCCTTCTCCGCGATCTTCATTACGCCGAGGAAGAGCGCCATGACGCCCACCAGGCCGATCGCGAGCGTGACCGAGGCGGCCGCCGAATCGACCATCGCCCGGCTGAGCGCTTCCATTGGCGTGGCGCCCACCGCGTAATCCCCGCTCAATTGGCGGATGGCGGCGGCGGCGAAGGCGGCCAGCACGATGCCGACGAATATGCCGTTCACGGGTATTTCCCCTGATGTGGGCATGGCACGGCGAGGCCGCGTTCGCCAAGCGGGGCGAATTGTCCAGGCCCGGCGCGGGGTTTCGGCGCGGGCGCGGCGATGCTAGTCTGCCGTCCCCGCCGCAACCGCCTTCGGATTCGCCCTCGATGCTCCACACGACCCCTTACGATCTGCTGGTCATCGGCGGGGGGATTAACGGCGCCGGCATCGCCCGCGACGCCGCCGGGCGCGGCCTCAAAACCCTGCTCGTCGAGCAAGCCGACTTGGCCTCGGCGACGTCGTCCACCAGTTCCAAGCTGATCCACGGCGGGCTTCGCTATCTCGAGCATTACGAGTTCCGGCTGGTGCGGGAATCGCTCAAGGAACGCGACGCGCTGCTCGCCATCGCGCCCCACATCGCGCACCCGATGCGTTTCGTCCTTCCGCATCCGGCGGACGCGCCGCGCCCGGCGTGGCTGGTGCGCCTCGGCCTTTTTCTCTACGATCTGTTCGCGTTCGAAAGCCGCCTGCCCCCCACCCGGGGGCTCGATCTCCGCCGCGATCCGGAAGGCGCGCCGCTGCGCGAAACCCTCGGCCGCGGCTTCGCCTATTCCGATTGCTGGGTCGACGACGCCCGGCTTGTGGTCGGTAACGTCCTGGACGCGGCGCGGCGCGGGGCGACGGTGATGGTGCGCACGCGCATGGCGCGGGCGGAACGCGAAGGATCCCTATGGCGCGCCGTCTTGCGCGACGCGGAGGGACGCGAACAAACCACCACCGCGCGTGTCATCATCAATGTCGCCGGCCCCTGGGCGGCCGACGTGCTCGGGTCCGCGATCGGAGTCCGGGCGGACAAACGCCTGACCCTGGTCAAGGGCAGCCATATCGTCGTTCCCGCCAACACGCCGCTCGATTCCGCCTACATCCTGCAGAACATCGACCGGCGCGTGGTGTTCGTGATTCCGTTCGAGGAGAAATTCAACCTGATCGGCACCACCGACGTGCCCTACCGGGGCGATCCGGCCGAGGCCGCATGCACGCCCGAGGAAGCGGAATACCTGTGCGCCGCGGTCGCGCGCTATTTCCGCCGCCCGCCCACGCCGGCCGACGTGGTTTGGTCGTTCGCGGGGGTGCGCCCGTTGCTCGACGACCAAAAGGCCGATCCCTCCAAGATCACCCGCGATTACGCCCTCGAACTCGACGGCGGCGACGGAACCCCGCCGCTGCTCACCGTCTTCGGCGGCAAGCTCACCACCTACCGCCGCCTGGCGGAAAAGGTCCTGGCGCGGCTCGCGCCCTTCTTTCCCGGCACGGGGCCGGAATGGACCGGCGGCGCGCCGCTGCCCGGCGGCGATTTCGGCGGGCGCAGCGCCGACGAGGTGTTCGCCGACCTGGCGCGCGCTTATCCCGGCATCGGGCCGGAAGCGTTGCGCGGGATTTTCCGCCGCCACGGCACGCTCGCGCGCGATGTGTTGGGCGATGCCAGATCCCAGGCCGACTTGGGAGCCGGGTTCGGCGGCGGCCTGTTCGCGCGCGAAGTCGATTATCTCAAAGCGAACGAGTGGGCGCGCACCGCCGACGATGTGCTGTGGCGGCGCACCAAGTGCGGCCTCCACATGAGCGGCGCGGAGCGCGCGTCGTTTGCCGCCCGATTCGAATAATTCTCAGATGATTCGCTTGCGGATGTGATTGACGACGATCTCGGCCAAGACCACGACCGCGAAGATAGCGAGCAGCACGGTCGCCACCTGATGCCAGCGGAACAAGTTCATGGCGTCGTCCAGCACCATGCCGATGCCGCCCGCCCCGACCAGGCCGAGCACCGCGGATTCGCGCACGTTGATGTCCCAACGGAACAGCATGATCGACCAGAACGCGGGCTGCACCTGCGGCCAGTAGCCCTTGGTGAAGACGCTCGCGGGCGGCGCGCCGGCCGCCGTCAACGCCTCGATCGGGCCGGGCGCGGCTTCCTCGAGCGCCTCGGCGAACAGCTTGCCGACGAACCCGATCGAGCGGAAGGCGATCGCCGCGATTCCGGCCAGCGCGCCGGGCCCGAAGATGGCGACGAAAAGCAGCGCCCAGACCAGCGTGTTGACCGAGCGCGACGACACCAAGATGAACTTGGCGAACTGGTTGAGAATCGCGCTCCGCGTGATGTTGGTCGCCGCCAGCACGCCCACCGGCAACGCCAGGAACACCGTCACCACGGTGCCGAGGGTGGCGATGTGCAGCGTTTCCATCAGCGCGCCGTGCACGGTGTCGGGATAGAACTTCGCGTCCGGCGGCCACATGCGGCGCAACAAATCGGCCATTTGTTCCGGCGCGTCATAGAAAAACTCGGGAATCACCTCGATGGTCCGGATCGACACGACCACGGCGGCAACGACAAACAGATAGACCGCGAAGCGGGCCATCCTTTCGCGCGGAGTGAATCGTTCCCAGGTTCGTTGGTCGCCGACCATGCGGGTCCCGCCCTTATTGGAATGTCGCCCGCAGCCGGGCCGAGAAGGCTTCGGACACCATGATCAGCGCGATGATCGCGAGCAGGATGGCGAGAACGAAGTCGTAATCGAACCGCTGGAACGCGGCGAATAACGTGCCGCCGATACCGCCCGCGCCGACGATGCCGACCATGGTCGAATTGCGCAGGTTGGAATCGAGCTGGTAGGCGGAAAAGCCGATGAAGCGCGCCAGCACCTGCGGCATCACCCCGAAGATGATGACGTTCAGGAACGGCGCGCCGGTCGCGCGCACGGCCTCGACCTGCTTCAGGGAGATTTCCTCGATCGCCTCGGCGAACAGCTTGCCGATGAACCCGACCGAGGCGACGATCAACGCCAACACCCCGGCCAGCGCGCCGAAACCGACCGCCTTGACGAACAGGATGGCGACGATGACCGGGTGGAACGAGCGGCAGACCGCGATCAGCATCCGCGCCGGCCAACTGACCCAATCCGGCATCAGGTTGCGCGCCGCCAAGAGGCCGATCGGCATCGACAGAATGATACCGACGGCGGACGCGATGATCGCGATTTCGAGGCTTTCGGAAAGATCGTGCAGCAGAAGCTTCCAGCGGGAAAAATCCGGCGGAAACATCCGCGCGAGGAAATTGGCGCCCTGTTCCAACCCGATCAGGAGCCGCGCCCAGGTGATGTCCAGCAGCGATGCCGCATAGATCGAATAGGCGAGCAGCGCGAGCCAGCCGATCCGCGCCGGCCAGCTCATGCCGGGCAGGCGCCGGTTTGTGGGATCGGTCGCCGCTCGGCTCATGTGGCAAGCCACCCTTCGCCGCCGTAGATACGCTTCAGATGATCGTCGGTCAGGTCGCCGGGCGGCCCGTCGAACACGATCTTGCCGCCCGACATGCCGACGACGCGCGCGGCAAAGCGCCGCGCCAATTCCACCTGGTGGATGTTGACGATGACCGGAATGCCGGCCTTTCCGGCGAGATCGACCATCAGCTCCATGATCTCGACCGACGTGCGCGGATCGAGCGACGAGGTCGGTTCGTCGGCGAGCAACAGGTCGGGGCCCTGCATCAGCGCGCGGGCGATGCCGACCCGCTGGCGCTGCCCGCCCGAGAGCGCGTCGGCGCGCTGTTTGGCGAACGCACCCAGGCCCACCGCGTCGAGCAGGTCGAATGCCCGCGCGATGTCGGCGGCGGGAAACCGGCGCAGCCACGCGGCGAACGGATTGACGTAGCCGAGCCGCCCGCACAGCAGATTTTCGATTACGCTCAGGCGTTCGACCAGGTTGTATTCCTGAAAGACCATGCCGATCCGCCGCCGCGCGGTACGCAATGCGCGCCCGCGCAGATGTGCGATGTCCTGGCCCATGAACAGGATTTCGCCTCGAGTCGGCTCGACCAGTCGGTTGATGCAGCGGATCAGGGTGCTTTTCCCGGTGCCGGACGGGCCGATGATCGCGGTCAGCCCACGGCCCTCGACCGTCAGGCTGACGCCGTCGAGCACCCGCGTGCCGCGCACGTATTCCTTGGTGAGCTCGCGAATGACGAGGGAGCGGGCGTCGGGCCCGCTCCCCCGCGCGTCACGACCGTCGGACAACTCCGGCTTCACCGACCCGAGATCCGACGGAGACCAACTATTGCTTTTTCTGCCCGGCGGCTTCCTTGGCTTTTTTCGCCGCCGCGGCTTCCTTGGCCGTTTCCTTCTCGAACTGGTCGCGCGAGTAGGTTTCGCCGTTGGCCTCGGCGATGTCGCGGATCATGGCCCAATCCTTCTTGTAGGTAATGGGAAAGAATCGATCCGCCCCGCCGAAGGTTTTCACCATCTCCGGCGTGAAGCGGTAGTCGGCGAACGCCTTCTTGAGCTTGGCGGCGAGATCGGGATGCAGATCGTGCGCCAGGCCGAAGGACGAGGTCGGGAACGTCTCGCTCTTGTAAATCACCCGGAAATCGTCGCAGTTGACGGTCTTACGCTCGCACATCCGCTTGAACACGTCGGAGGCGACCGGCGCGGCGTCGTAATCGCCGGAATTGACGCCGAGCACCGACTGGTCGTGCTTACCGGAATAGATCACCTTGTAATCCTGGTCGGGCACCAAGCCTTCCTTGGGCAGCAGCACGCGCGGCGCGAGGTTGCCGGAGTTGGACGACGCCGAGGTGTGCGCCACCTTTTTGCCCTTGAGGTCGGCGGGCTTCTGGAAGGGGCTGTCCTTCTTGACGATCAGGGCCAAGTGATAGCCCTGGAAACCGTCCTTGTCGCCCTTGACCGCGATCGGCACGTAGCCGGCGAGATTGACCGCGTAACCGGTCGGCCCGGTCGAGAAGCCGGCGATGTGCAGCTTGCCCGAGCGCATCGCCTCGACCTCGGCGGCGTTGGAGTGGACCGTGTAGTAAACCACCTTCTTGCCGGTCGCCTTGGCGAGATATTCCTGGAAGTCGGCGAACGCCTGCTTATAGACGGCCGGGTCTTCGACCGGCGTGTAGGTGAAGATCAGGGTCGAAGGGTTCTTCCACTTCTTCTGGTCCTTCGGCAGGTCGGCGGTCAAATCGCCGTTCTCATCGCAGTACATCGGATCGAGCCGCCCGCGCGACTTGCAGTCGTCGGCGAATGCGGGCGCCAGCCCCGCGACCGTACCGGCGAAAAGGGCTGCGAACGCAAACGTCAACTTGGTCATGGTCAAGGCCTCCCCTGGTGTTTTGAGCAATATTATCCGCAGGTTGCCACAAAATCGCCCCGAAGGCGACTCGCCTCTATTCCAATACCCCGAGAATCCGTTCGGGATAGTCGCTGAACACCGATTCGACCCCCCAGGCGAACAATTGCGCGGCGGAACGGACGTCGTTGACCGTATAGGCCCGTACCGCGTAGCCCGCCCCACGCAACCCGACGACCCGGGCGCGATCCAGGAATTGCCCGTTGCAGTGGATCGCGGTCGCGCCGGTTTCTTCGGCCAGCGCGCGCCAATTGCCGGGCGGTTCGCGAAAGATCAGCGCGCGGGGAAACTCGGGTGCGGCCGCCGCAGCCACGACCAGCGCGCCCGCGTTAAAGCTCGAGAGAAGCGGCGCCGGCAGCCGTCCCGGCCAACGGGCCTTGAGCGCCCGGGCGACGACCTCGCCGGTCTCGCGCTCGCGCCCCGGGCACGGCTTGATCTCCACATTGGCGCCTAGACCCAAGCGCGCCAGCACCACCAGCGCCTCCTCCAGGGTCGGAATCCGCTCGTCCTGGTAACGCGCCTGATACCAGGAACCGGCGTCCAGCTTCTTGAGCCGCGCGAGCGAAGTTTCGGCCACCTTGCCCTTGCCGTCGGTGGTGCGTTCCAGGGTCTCGTCGTGAAAGAGGATCGGCTCGCCCGTGCCCGCGAGCTTGACGTCGAATTCGACCCAGCGCGCGCCGAGGCGCGCGGCCGCGGCCAGCGAGGCGATGGTGTTTTCCGGCGCGTGGCCGGCGGCCCCGCGATGGCCGATGACCCGAGGCACTTGGGGCGGATGGCGTTCCATCGGTTCCTTCTTTATCCTAGCGGCGACCGCAGGCAAGGTTAACCGGAGCCGCCGTCCATGAAAACCGTTCTCGCCCTTCGCCATGTGGCATTCGAGGATCTCGGCGGTTTCGCTCCCGTGTTCGCGCGGCGCGGTTATACGATCGAATACCTCGAAGCCGGCGTGGATAACCTCGCCCGTCCGGCGCCGTACGAACCGGATATTCTCGTGATCCTCGGCGGGCCGATCGGCGTCAACGACGCCGCCGATTATCCGTTCATCCGGGACGAACTCGACATGCTCGCGCGGCGCGCCAAGGCCGGGCGTCCCACCCTCGGCATATGTCTCGGCGCGCAACTGATGGCGCGCGCCCTCGGGGCGCGGGTCTATCCGGCAAAAGCCAAGGAAGTCGGCTGGGCGCCGATCCGATTGACCGACGAAGGGCGCCGCTCGTCCCTGGCCGCCTTGGCGCCGAACGGCGAGCCGGTGTTGCACTGGCACGGCGACACGTTCGATCTACCCGAAGAAGCTACGCGCCTGGCATCGACCGACATCTGCCCGAACCAGGCGTTCGCGTGGGGCTCCGCGTGGCTTGCCTTGCAATTCCACGCCGAGACGACCCGGCGGGGCCTGGAGCAATGGTTCATCGGACACACGGTCGAGATCGCCGCCACCCCGGGCGTATCGGTCGGCCAGCTCCGCGCCGACACCGCCCGCTGGGGCGCTTCGTTGGAAACCCGCGGCGCGGCATGCCTGGAACGCTGGCTCGACGCTGTCGAAACGATTGACGGCGGCTGATCCGGGGGGCGACAATTCCCCCGGCGCTCTCCGCCGCAACCGGCGCCGACATCTCCGCGTCCCCCATGCCGCCCGACAATCCGCTCGAACGCCTGGCTCTCGAATACCACCGTCTGCCCCGGCCGGGAAAAATCGCGGTGGTGCCGACCAAGCCGCTCGCCAACCAGCGCGACCTCGCGCTCGCCTATTCGCCCGGCGTCGCCGCCGCGTGCGCGGCAATTCAAGCCGATCCGTCCGAGGCCGCGTCGCTGACCGGCCGCGCGAACCTGGTCGCCGTGGTCACCAACGGCACCGCCGTACTGGGCCTGGGCGCAATCGGCCCGCTCGCCGCCAAGCCGGTGATGGAGGGCAAGGCGGTGCTGTTCAAGAAATTCGCCGGCATCGACGTGTTCGACCTCGAGATCGCCGAAACCGATCCCGACAAATTGGTCGATATCGTCGCCAGCCTGGAGCCGACCTTCGGCGCCATCAATCTCGAAGACATCCGCTCGCCCGACTGCTTCGCCATCGAGAAAAAGCTGCGCGCGCGGATGAAAATCCCCGTGTTCCACGACGACCAGCACGGCACCGCCATCGTCGCCGCCGCGGCGCTGCTCAACGGCCTTGCCGTCGTCGGCAAGCGGATCGAGGGGGTCAAGCTGGTCTCGACCGGCGGCGGCGCGGCCGGCATCGCCTGCCTCGACCTACTGGTCGAACTGGGCCTCAAACCCGAACATATCGTCCTGGTCGATCACAAGGGCGTTGTCTTCAGGGGCCGCACCGAGGACATGACCGAGCAGAAGGCCCGCTACGCCCGCGACACCGAGGCGCGCGCGCTGGCCGAGGTCATGGAGGGCGCGGACGTATTTCTCGGCCTCTCGGCGCCGAACATCCTGAGCGCGGACATGGTCAAGGCGATGGCGCGCAACCCGTTGATTCTCGCGCTCGCCAACCCGGTGCCGGAAATCATGCCCGACGTCGCCAAAGAGGCGCGGCCCGATGCGGTGATCGCCACCGGGCGTTCCGATTTTCCCAATCAGGTCAACAACGTCCTGTGCTTCCCGTTCATTTTTCGGGGCGCGCTCGACGTCGGCGCCACCGCCATCAACCGGGAGATGGCGCTCGCTGCCGCCAAGGCGATCATGGAATTGGCCCGCGCCGAGGTGACCGAGACGGTGGAATCGGCCTATGTCGGCGAAGATATGCGCTTCGGACCGGATTTTCTGATTCCGAAGCCGCTCGATTCGCGCCTGATCGTCGCCATCGCCCCGGCGGTCGCCAGGGCGGCGATGGATTCGGGCGTGGCGACCCGCCCGATCGCCGATTTCGACGCCTACCGCGAACAGTTGGGACGTTTCGTCTTCCGCTCCGGCATGCTGATGAAGCCGGTGTTCGAGCGCGCCCGCCAGGCGCTCAAGCGCGTCGCCTACGCCGAAGGGGAAGACGAGCGGGTGTTGCGCGCGGTCCAGGTGGTGCTCGACGAAAAAATCGCGGTACCCATCCTGATCGGCCGGCCCGAGGTGGTGGCGAAGCGGATCGAGCGGCTGGGTTTGCGTTTCCGCCCCGGATCAGACTGCGAGATCGTCAATCCGGAAAGCGACCCGCGCTTCAACGACTATTGGCGGCTCTACCATTCATTGACGGAGCGCAAGGGCGTTTCGCCCGATCGAGCACGCACGCGGGTGCGCACCAACAACACCGTGATCGCGGCATTGATGCTGCGCCGGGGAGAAGCCGACGCCATGCTGTGCGGCGCGGGCGGACGCTACGTCGATCACCTGCACCATATCCGCCATGTCATCGGCCAGGCGCCGGACGCGCGGGTGATGGCGGCGCTGGTGCCGCTGATCCTGCCGCACGGCACGTTCTTCCTGACCGACACCCACGTGACGGCCGAGCCGACCGCCGAGGAGATCGCCGAGATCGCGCTGCTCGCCGCCGAGGAAGTGCGCCGCTTCGGCGTCGTCCCGAAAGTGGCGCTGCTGTCGCATTCCAGTTTCGGCAGCCGCGACACGCCGTCGTCGCTCAAGGTGCGGGAAGCGGTGCGGATTATTTCCGAGCGCGCGCCGGGCCTCGAGGTCGAAGGCGAAATGAATGGCGACGCGGCGGTGAACGAAGAACTGCGCAAGCGCATCTTTCCCAATTCGCGTCTCGCCGGAACGGCCAACCTGCTGGTGATGCCGAACCTGGACGCGGCCAACATCTCCTTCAACCTGCTCAAGTCCCTGGGCGAGGGGCTGTCGGTCGGACCGATCCTGCTCGGCACCGACCGCCCGGCGCACATCATCACCTCGGCGGTGACGGCGCGCGGGCTGGTCAACATGACGGCATTCGCCGCGGTCGACGCGCAGACGCGCGGCCGGGGCGACAGCTGAAAGGAAACGTAAGACTTTAGCGTGCAAATACGGCGCGCATTGCGCCGCCGAGGCTGCCTTCCTCCAGGTACTTCATACCGAAGTAGCCGCCCGCCCAGATCGAGACCAGCGCGAGAAAGGAACCGAGCGCGAGGGTCGAGACGCCGGTCAGCCCCTGGCCGATGGTGCAGCCTATCGCCATCACCCCGCCGACGCCCATCAGCGCGCCGCCCGACATGTGCCGGCCCATGTCGCTCGCGTCCTTGAACGCCTCGATGCGGAAGGTGCGATCGAGCAGCGCCATCAGGAACGCGCCGAGAATCACGCCGCCGACCGTGGCGACGCCGAAATTGATCGCGGTGCCGGTGAAGGTCATCAGGAACATCACGCTTTCGCCCACCGGCGCGACGAAGGTCATGCCGGCGAGCGGCGTCGGCTCGAACGGATCGTTGCCGACGATGCCGGTGATCGCCCACGCGGCCGGGATGGTGGCACCGAGAATCAAGCCGGCGGCGACGTCGTGCCGGGAGGCGCGGAACTCCGCGTCCTTGAAGCAGAACCAGATCAGGCCGAGGGCGACGATCAGGGCCACCGCGAGGCGCGCGTTGGCGAGCGCGAGGCCGGTCGACGCCGCCAGCAGGTCGGGCACGCCTTGGGCCGGGATCTTGGCCTGGGCGAGGTTGATGTTGACCGCGGCTTCGAGCGGAATCCGTCCCGCCGCGATCAACCCGCGCATGGTCATGTAGCCGAACACGGCGATGAACAAAGCGACCACCAGCGATTTCAGGTTGCCGCCGCCGAGGCGGACCAGGGTCTTGCTGCCGCAGCCGCCGCCGAGCGTCATGCCGAAGCCGAACAACGCGCCGCCGACGATGGCGCCGAGCCAGCCGAGATTGGGCGTGAGATAAACCGACTTGTTGAGGTTGATCAGGCCGGCCACGTGCATGGCCTGACTGCCGAGAATGGCGACCGCGATGGCCAGCAGCCACGCCCGCATCCGGTTCCAGTTGCCCATGAACACGATGTCCGAGATCGAACCCATGGTGCAGAAGTTGGTCTTCTGCGCGGTCGCTCCGAATACGACCCCGAGGGCGAGCCCCAGAGTTGCGACAACGTATTTGACTGGAAATTCTTCCACCGTCGTCTCCCCGCTCCCGCGCCAATATTACAAGAGTATAATATAGTCTTAAAACCGAAGCCAGACGGCTTCCCTAGAGGGCCCCCTCGACCGCGCTGGTCATTTCCGCCGTGCTCGCCCGGCCGCCTAGGTCGCGGGTGCGAACCTTGCCTTCCCTCAGCACCCGTTCGATGGCGGCGTTGATGGCCGCGGCCGCTTCGGGACAGCCCAGGTGCTCGATCATCATCGCCCCGGTCGCGATCATGGCGATCGGGTTGGCGATGCCTTGGCCGGCGATGTCGGGGGCCGAGCCGTGCACCGGCTCGAACATCGACGGATATTCCTTCTCCGGGTTGATGTTGCCGGCGGGCGCGAGGCCGATCGAGCCGGCGATGGCGGCGCCCAGGTCGGAAAGAATGTCGCCGAACAGGTTGCTCGCCACCACCACGTCGAAGATGTCCGGCTTCTGCACGAAATGGGCGGCGAGGATATCAATGTGGAACTGCGCCGTCTTGACGTCGGGATAGCGCGCGGCGTTGGCGGCGAAGCGTTCGTCCCAATAGGGCATGGTGACCGCGATGCCGTTCGACTTGGTCGCCGAGGTGACGTGACCCCGGCGCTTGCGCGCGAGTTCGAACGCATAGCGCTGCACCCGGTCGACGCCCTTGCGGGTGAAGACGCTTTCTTGGATCACGAACTCGTCGTCGGTGCCGCCGTAGGCGCGCCCGCCGATCGACGAATACTCGCCCTCGTTGTTCTCGCGCACGATGACGAAGTCGATGTCCTTGGCGGTGCGATCAGCAAGCGGGGTGCGGATGCCGGGCAACAGCCGGGTCGGGCGCAGGTTCACGTACTGGCGCAGTTCGCGCCGGAGCGGGATCAGAAGCCCCCACAGGGACACGTGATCGGGCACGCCCGGCCAGCCGACCGCGCCGAGCAGGATCGCATCGAACCCGCGCACCTGGGCGATGCCGTCTTCCGGCATCATGCGTCCATGGCGGGCGTAATGGGCGCAGCTCCAGGGGAATTCCTTCCATTCGAACGACACGCCGAAGCGCTTGCCGGCTGCCTCCAGCACCTGGATAGCCGCCGGAATGACTTCGGAGCCGATGCCGTCGCCGGGGATCAGGGCAACGCGGAACCTGCGTATGTTGGTGGTCATGGTTTTACACTCTTAGGGACGGAAGCAACGAAACCATAGAATGGACGCCACTTTCCAGGCAAGACGAGGTGCGCCCATTCAAGACAGGGGCGCCTTTCATGGTGTAATTTGGCCGAAATGTTGGTGTCGTTTCTGTTCATTGTTTTGAGTGTCCTTGGCTTGGGCGGATTTTGCCCGGTGCCGCGCGCGCCGCTTGGCGTGCGCCTTACGTTTGGCTGGAGCGCGCTGACGATCCTGCTCATTCTCGGCGCGGTCTTTTTCGCCTTGCCGTTGCGGGCAACTTCCCTCGCCATTGCCGCGCTGGCCGCGATCGGATTGGTCGCGCGGGCGAGGACCGCTTTTCAGCGAGAAGACCTGAGGCATCCCGTCGTGCCGTTCGCGGTGCTAGCTGCCGTCATGATCGCCTTCGGACCCGGCCTATATCATCCCGTGGCCTGGGACGAGCTTTCTTACTGGATGTACATCACGCGCGAAATCGTCGTCGCCGACAAAACCATCGCGCCCGGCCTGATCTATCCCAACCAGGGCCATACCCTCGGCTGGCAACTTCTGATGGCCTATCCGCAGGCTCTTTTTTCCGACTTCATCGAAGGGCGTTCTTATCCCTCCGTCGTCGCCCTGCACCTCTCGACACTGGCGCTTGCCGCCGATTTCGTCCGCCACTTAGTTCGCGGCCGGGGAATGGACGATAAAATCGTGGTCGCCGCGGGATGGATCGCCATCCCGCTTCTCCTCGCCGCCCAGGCGATGTGGATTTTGTTTCCCACGCTGCTGCTGATCGAAAAGCCGCAGATTTACTCTTATGTGGCGGCAATCATGCTTGCCATCATGACAATCGGGGCACAGGAAGGAAACGCGCCGCGATGGGGCTTAACCGCGGGGATCGCGCTGGCCGCGTCTTATCTCCTGAAGATCACCGCGATTACGCTGTTCCCCGCATGGGGGATTTTTGCCCTGATCCTGCTGATGCGCCGCAACCGGACCGCCGTCATCGCGGTGGCGGCAATGGTTCTTCCCGCCCTTCTGACCGCCGCCGGTTGGCCCTTGATCGTCCCAAGCGAGGGGGGCTGCCAGGTCAAGCCCCTCCTCGTCATCTCCAAGATGCTGCAGCTTCATGACGAGGTATGGATGACAGCCAAGGGGTTGGGCGGACTACTTTCCGCTTATTACGCCGAATACAAACCCGCGGTCTCGATTGCCGCGATTGCGGGATTGGCAATGAGCCTTCGCCACCGCGCCGGGGCATTACTGACCTCCAGCTTGATTGTATTTTTCGCGACCTATCTGACGGCTCTCCTGTTTTCCTATGTCGGTTGCTGGTCGGGGTACGAAAAGGAGACGTTCATTTCTTACGAGCGTTACGGCCGCGTGATTCTGCGCGTCCTTCATGTCTTCGGCCTTGCGATGCTGCTCGTATCCGTCATCGAATGGGCAGGCCGCCGGAACTGGTTCGACTTCCGCGGCCGCCGGGTCGCCGCCGCGGGAGCGGTTCTTTTCGCCGCATTCCTCGGCTGGCAGGGGATCAAAGCCCATGCCGCCCTGCACGAGATCGCCGCCCGCGACAGCGGGGACGAGCGCGATATCGCCGTCCTTGCTGTTCGCCGCAACCTCGAAAAAATAAAGTCCTGGGCGGATTCTCGCGGTGGTGGCTCCTTGCCGCGCATCATGATCGTCGCCCAGAAAAGCACCGGCTTCGAGAATGTCATCGCTGCCTATCATGCCCTTGGCATAACCCGAGGCGGTCCGACCCGATCCCTGGAACTCGAACCGATCTTCAGTTTCGGCCAAACGGCGGGAAACATCTGGATGAGGCCTCTGGCACGGGAAGAAATCCTGACGATCGCTGGAAAGGCCGATCTTCTCTGGCCGATCACCCTTGACGATTACGCCCGCGACGCCTTGGCACCCATTCTGGCCGCCTGTCCGGGTAGCTCATTTGTCGTCCGCACCGGCACGACCTGGGGTTGTCCGCCCCGGCGCTAACCCATGACCCGCTGGTTCGCAGGCCCCGCGTTTCTGATCGCCGCGTTGCCGTTCGCGCTCGCCTGGTTCCTCGCTGGGCGGCCGGTGCCGCTCGCCGACGGCGTGGGCGGCGCGATCCCGTGCGTGTCCTACACGCCGTTTCGCGGCAATGAAACGCCGTTCGAAGAAAGCTTCGTCGCCAGGCCCGAGCGGATCGAGGAGGACCTCGCCCGACTCGCTGGCGAAGGTATCCGCTGCGTGCGCACCTACGCGGTCGATCAGGGCCTCGAGCGCGTGCCGGAGATCGCCGCCCGGCACGGCATCCGGGTGTTGCTCGGGGCTTGGATCGGGCGCGAGGCCGCCAAGAATCGGATCCAGCTCGAAACCGCCGTCCGCCTTGCCAACGCGCACTCCGCGACCGTGCGCGCGGTGATCGTCGGCAACGAAGTGCTGCTCCGGCGCGAGCGCACGGCGGACGATCTTGCCCGCGATCTCGCCTGGGTGCGCGCGCGCACCTCCGTTCCGCTCACCTACGCCGACGTGTGGGAGTTCTGGCTGCGGAACCCCGCCCTTGCCGACGCGGTCGATTTCGTCACCGTGCATGTCCTGCCCTACTGGGAGGACGAGCCGATCGCCAACCGCGATGCGGCCCCGTACACGGTCGATATTTGGCGCAAAATGCGCGAAACCTTTCCCGGAAAGCCCGTGTTCCTGGGCGAGACCGGCTGGCCGAGCGCGGGTCGCATGCGCGAAAGCGCGCGACCCGGCCGGATCGAGCAGGCCCGATACCTCCGCGAATTTTCCCAGCTTGCCGCCCGCGAATCCGGGCTCGATTTCAATTTGATCGAGGCGTTCGACCAGCCGTGGAAGCGCGTCTCGGAAGGAACCGTCGGCGGCCATTGGGGCATCTTCGATGAAGCCCGCCGCCCCAAGTTCCCCTGGACCGGCCCCATCGCCGCCGTGCCCCATTGGCGACTCGCGCTGACGGCGACCGAGATCGTCGCCCTCGTCTTGTTTGCTTTCGCGTTCGGCCCCGCGCTATCGGTCGCGCGCTGGCTCGCGCTTGGAGTTTTCGCCCATGCCGCGGCAGCCATGTCCGTCATCCACGCCGAGTTTCTGGTCGCGGCGAGCCGAGGACCTCTCGAATGGGCGATCGGCGCGGTCGGGCTCGGTCTCGGCCTTGTTCTCGCCGCGCTGGCGGCAATGGCGCTCGCCCGCGGATTCGCCGACCGGCCGATTCCACCCACGAGCGACGCGCTCGCCTGGCTGGCCCGGCCCCGGTGGACATCCCTCGACCGGAACTTGACCTATGCCCTGATCCGGTTCGCGTTCCTGTTCGCGGCCGTGGTCCACACCCTAAGCCTCCTTTTCGACGGGCGGTACCGGGGCTTCCCGGTCGCGGGTTTTCTGATCCCGGCCGCCGTGTTCGCGGGGATGGCTTGGCTTGGCTCGAAACGCCGCGACGCCGCAAATGATCCGCAGGGTTGGGCGATGGCCTGGGTCCTGGCGGCGGGAGGGATCGCGGTCGCGACCCTCGAAGGCTGGGCCAATCATCAGGCCCTGATGTGGGGGTTGACCGCTCTCCTGCTGGCCCTGCCGTGGCTCAACCTTCGCCGGGCGCCATGGACGCGATAAGACCGAGCGCGACCGCAACCGCGCCGAGGCCCGCGTTGTAAAGAGCAAGCGCGAGTCCGCCCGCGACCAGTGATGCCCGGATGGCCGCCCGGCACGCCTTGCGGCCGAACAGCGCGTAAAGACCCACTGCCGTCCCGGCTCCGCCCAGAATTCCGAGATGGAACAAGGAGATCAGCCCCTGGCGCAGGCCGCACCCCCAGGTCCCGGCCGCCGCCCCGAGGCAAGCCTGTCCAACGGCCTCGGGCTCGATGGCGGCGAAACGAATCGCCCAACCGACCCCCAGGCCGACACCCGCCCAGCCGAGCGCCCCCAGCAGGCGGCGGGCAAGTGCCCGACCACCCGCCAGGGGTTGCGTGTCGGAAGCTTCGGCCATGGTCGCCACCTTTTCCGTTAACCCGCCGCTCTCGGCCCCCGCAACCGGCTTGGGGAAGCCATGCGGGGGACGCAATTGCTTTTTGAATGGTAAAGCCTATATTGCGCGCCGACCACGTTCCCTCTCGCACCGTTCGAAGACCATGATCAAGTTCGCGCGCGGGCTGGCGGCATGCGGCGCCCTGCTGCTCTCGGCGGGAATCGCCATGGCCCAATCACCGTCGGGCACGCCCGAAGCCGCGCCCGCGGCGCAGGCTCCGGTTTCGGCGCCCCAGGCTCCGGCCCAGCGCCCGGCCGTACAACCGAGACGCCCGGCCGCCGCGGCAGAGCCGCGCATCACCGCCGCCTCGCCCGAATGCGCCTGGAGCGGACGGCGCATTCTGAGCCTGCTCGTGCGCGACGACGTGGACACCGCCGACAAGCATCGCCGTTTCTACGAGCAGTTCGGTTGCCCGACCGCCCATATCGGCTTGGCGCTCCGCTGCGTGATCCGTTCCGACCTGCCGCCCGCCCCTACCCAGGGGAATGTTCAGCAGGGCCAAGCACTCGCCAAGGCGTTGGCCGAGCGGGTCGAGCAATGCTGGGACAAGCCGTCGATGAATTACCTCAACCGCTGAATTGCGCCCGAAACGACACAAACCGGCCACGAAACCGCCCCAATCCCCGACCATCCTCCGAACCCAGCGCCGCCCGTCGAAACCGCCGCCATGAACGTCCTCAAGACCTCTCCCAAAGCCGCCCGGATCGGGGTCATCGCCGCTGCGCTGGTGGCGACCGGGCTCGTTCACGCCGCAGCTTGGGTCTGGACCTACCGCACGGTGGTTCCGCCGGATGCCGGGTACGTGATCGAATCCCTCTCCTTCAACATCGACATCCGCAAGAAGAACCCGTCGCCGCGCGAAAGCGAGCGCCGCATCGAGGAGATCGAGGAACGGATCGAGCGCATCGCCGACATCACCCAGGGCATCCGCACCTATTCGGTGCTGGCCGAATTGGCTCATGTGCCCGAGATCGCCGCGCGCCACGACCTCAATGTCACCCTCGGCGCGTGGATCGGCAAGGACGAAACCCGCAACCGCCGCGAGATCGAGAGCGCGGTCGAATTGGCCGCCCGTCACCGCAACGTGCGCTCGATCGTGGTCGGCAACGAAACCATCCTCCGCCAGGAACGCACGCTCGAAGAGTTGATCGGCCACCTGCGCGAGGTGCGCCGACGCGTCAACGTGCCGGTGACCACCGGCGAAACCTGGGATATCTGGATCGCCCATCCCGAGCTGGTGAAGGAAGTCGATTACATCGCCGCCCACATCCTGCCCTACTGGGAAGAGAAATCGGACGCCATCGCACTCCGCTACGCCTTCGACCGCTACGAGGACCTGCGCCGCGCTTATCCCGGCAAGCGCATCGTCATCGCCGAGTTCGGCTGGCCGAGCCGCGGCTACAACCGCAACGACGCCTCGCCGCACCTGATGAGCCAGGCCGAGATCATCCGCGGCTTCATCGCCGAAGCCCATCAACGCGGCATTTTCTACAACATCATCGAGGCCTACGATCAACCCTGGAAGACCGCGGAAGGCAGCGTCGGTCCGTATTGGGGCCTGTTCACCGACAAGGGCCAGCCGAAGTTCAAGATGGTCGGCCGCGTTGCCCTCAAGGAGCATCGCATCCTGGGCGTGGCGGCTCTCGTTCTCGGCGCCGGGTTGACCGTGTTCGGCCTGTGGCGCCGACGCCCCACTTTTGGTCACGCGCTCGCCTACGCCGCCGCCGCACAGGCCATGGGTGCCGGCATTGCGCTTGCCGCCGCCTATCCCTTTACCCATTACCTCCACTTCGGGGCCTGGGTGATGTGGATCATGGGTTTCAGCCTGATGATTCCGCTCGTCATCATCACGCTCGCCAAGGTCCACGAGATGGCCGAAGTCATGCTCGGCCGCGCCCCCGGACGCCTGATCCCGAACGAAGGACTTAAGGCACGCGCGCCGCTGCCGATGGTGTCGATCCACATTCCGGCCCACCGCGAACAGCCGGGGCTGGTCAAGCAGACGCTCGATGCCGTCGCCCAACTCGATTACCCGAATTTCGAAGCGGTGGTCGTCGTCAACAACACGCCCGAGGAATTCTATTGGAAGCCGATCGAGGAGCATTGCCGCGCGCTGGGTGCCCGCTTCAAGTTCATCAACGTGCTCGGCCTCAAGGGCTTCAAGGCGGGCGCGCTTAACCTCGCGTTGGAACACGCCGCGCCCGAGGCCGAGATCATCGCGGTGATCGACGCCGATTACGTCGTCCACCCCGACTGGCTCAAGAACCTGGCGCCGGCGTTCGAGGATCCGGCGGTCGGCCTGGTCCAGGCGCCGCAGGACCACCGCGACGGCAACGCCTCGCGGCTGAAATCGGTGATGAACAGCGAATATGCCGGATTTTTCGACATCGGGATGATCCAGCGCAACGAAGACGACGCCATCGTCCAGCACGGCACCATGTGCCTGGTGCGCCGCACGGCGCTGGCCGAGGCCGGCGGCTGGTCGAGCGACACCATCGTCGAGGACACCGAGTTGGGCTTGCGCCTCTACGAGGCCGGCTACACGGCCTTGTACACCAATCGCCGTTACGGCTTCGGCGTGTTGCCCGACACCTTCCAGGCGTACAAGACCCAGCGCGAGCGCTGGGCCTACGGCGCGATCCAGATCATTCGCAAGCACTGGCGCCACATGCTGCCGGGTGCGCGCACGTTGAAGCCCGAGCAGAAACGCGAGTTCGTCGCCGGCTGGGCGTTCTGGCTGTCGGACGCGCTTGGCGCGGCCGCTTCGATCCTCAATCTGCTCTGGGTGCCGGCGATTTTGTTCGTCGGCGTGCTGATCCCGACCGTGGCGCTGACGCTGCCGATCCTGACGGCGTTCATCGTCAATCTGGTTCACTGCGTGGCTCTCTACCGCACCCGGGTCAAGGTGCCTCTCGCCAAGATCGCGGGTGCGGCGCTCGCCGCCATGAGCCTGCAGCTCACGGTCGCGGGCGCGGTGATGAACGGCCTGGTGCGCGACAATCTGCCGTTCAAGCGCACCGACAAGGGTGGCAACGCCAAGCGCAGGGCGGCGGAGAACCCGGTCCGGCGCGAGAGCGCGCTCGGCCTTCTTCTGCTCGCGGCCGCCGTCGCGCTCTACCTTACTAACGAGTTCCGGGTGACGGAGATCGACGTCTTCGCGTTCGCGCTCCTAATCCAAGGCCTGCCGTTCCTCTCGGCGATGGCCATGGCCGGGATCGAGGCGTGGGACGCGCGCGAGCGCGCCAAGCCGGCGCCGATGCCGCCCGCCGTCCCGGCGCAGCCGGCGACGCCAAAACCGTCGGTTCCGACGCCGGTCTATCCGCTCGCCGCCGAATAAAACCCCGTGCTTGGCGCGCTTTGCCTCGCGCGCCGGATGGTCTATCTTTTTGAGCGATCGCACGCCCCCGACCGCGCGCACACCCGGAGTCGACACCCGTTATGCCGACCGAACGCACCATCGAGCCGATGTTCGCCGTCGGCGTCCAGTTCAGCAAGATTCCCGATAGCGAAACCCTGAACGCCGAACTCAAGGAAGAGATCGCGCGCATCAAGGGAACGGTGCCCAACAGCCTGCCGCAGGGCTGGAGTTGTCACGTCTACACCACCATCCGCAGCCAGCTGAATCTGATGGACCGGCCCGCGTTCAAGAAACTGGGCGATATCATCATGGCCGAGTCGGCCGCCTACGCGCGGGGCTACGGCCTCGACATCGACCGTTTCCCGCTCCGGCTCAACGAATGCTGGGTCAACGTCTACGGTCCAGGCGACGCCCAGGACGTGCATGTCCATCGCAATTCGGTGCTGAGCGGCATTTATTATGTCGCCGCGCCGCCGCAAAGCGGCGAGTTATTGTTCCACTCGCCGATGTCCGAGGTGATGCTGGAGCCGCCGATCACGGAAGTGAACCTGTTTAACGTCCCGGTCCGCAACGTGGTCCCCAGTCCCGGCACCATGATCTTTTTCCGCAGCTGGCTCCGCCACAGCGTCAAGCCGACGCTCGGCAAGGAAGAGCGGATCAGCGTCGCCTTCAATCTCACCATGTGAGCGGGAAAAGTCCGCTCCGCCCCGCGCGACGTTTTACTGCTTGATGTTGAGAACGACCGGTTTCACCTCGCCGGTTTTCAAATCGAATGTCGAGCGGCCGGTGTAATTGATGTGTCGGCCGTAGGTGTGCAGCGAAACGGTGATTTTGTCGCTGTCGTTCCACACCGAATGAATCCCCTTGGCGCGGAGACAGATCACGTCCCCTTCGCCCGCCAGAATGGTGCAACGTTCCACAAGCTTGGCATGGTCGGGCCGCGAACGGTCGTCGAGCCGGTTGTATTTGACGTTGCGCTCGACCCCGTCGACACCCACCACTACCGCCCAAGTGCCGTGGTCGTGGGCTTCGAAGCCGTCATGGGGCGCCCAGGCAATGGCGAACACCGCGAGACTGTGGTCCGGTTCTTCGTGCAGCAGATGCACGCCGAATCCCTGCTCGGGGTCGGTTTCATAATGACCGGGCTTGAGCCACGTCTTTTTCCCGGCGGCGAATTTTTGCGCCAACGGCGCGACCCGGCCGAGAATTTCGTTTTCGTCGGTGGTCGCCGCCGCGATCGCGCGGAGATCGGATACGTAGCGCGCCAGATCGTACATGGAAGACTCCTTCATCGGACGACAAGTTTCCCCGAACAGCGGGCCCGAGTCCATTCCCGAAGCGGCGTCTATTCCCCGAGCGGAGGACCGCCGAACAGGCGCACCGCGTTTTCCCAGGCGATCTTCTTGGCGACCGCGGGCGGAAGCGCCGCGAGATAACGCCGGTGCTCGGCGATCAGATCGCCATAGGAACTCCAACGCGAGGTGACATAGGTGTCGCTGCCGACCATGAAGCGGTCGGCGTGGCGGATAAGCAAATCGCGCCATTCCGGATCGATCCCGGCCCCGCCGGCGATGGCGCCGGCGCGGAACGACAGCTCGGTCCACAGATTCTTGTGTTTGTCGAGCAGCGGGCCGATGACCGACGGCGGCTCGCTCATGCCGGCGTGGCCCCACAGCACCTTGACCTCCGGTTCCATGGCGAAGATCGCCTCCACCACCTTGGCGTCGGTGTGGACATAGACGTAGAGGCCGCGTTCGCGCGCGCGCGCGATCACCCGGCGCACGACCGGGGTTTGCGCGTCCGCGACGCTCCATAGATGGAACTCGCCGACGCCCTTGTAGACGCCGCTTTTCAGGCGCTCGTCCATGTAGGCGACGACCTGGTTTTCCCGATGCCAGGTCGAATTGTTGACGCCCTCGTAATAGGGCCGGAGCATCGGCACGAACATCGTCGGATCGGCCGCGCGCAATTTCAACGTGCCGTCGTCGGGCGAAGACGACACCAGCGCGCGCCCCACCCCGGCATCGCGCAGCTTTTTGGCGATCGCCGCGGTGTCGTAAGTCCCCCAGGCGTCGCGGCTGTAGTGAACATGCACGTCGTAGATCGGCAGTTGCGCCTGCGCGCGCGCGTCCGGCGATACCAAGGCGATACTCACGGCCATCGGCAACCAGTGCCATTTCATGGAACCCTCCCTCCGCCGTCCGGCGGGCCGGTGTCGACTATACGCGATTTCACCGGCGGTCGCTTGCGCCTTGCGGCTGCGCGGCCGGAACCTTAGGCTTCTGCTCCATGAGCGAGACCATGCTCGACGTACGCGTGTGGCGGGGGGGCGACGCCGGCGCGTTCCAGACTTTTGCCGTTCCGAGGCGGGCCAACCAGACGGTTCTCGACGTCGTCTTCTGGATTCAGCGCCATCGCGATCCCACCCTCGCGTTCCGCTACGCCTGCCGGGTCGGCATGTGCGGCAGCTGTGCCATGACCGTCAACGGCCGCCCGCGCTGGACCTGCCGCACCCACGTCGCGCGGGTGACGAACGCGGGTCGCCTCACCGTTGCGCCGCTCCGCAACCTGCCGGTCATCAAGGACTTGGCCGCCGACCTCGCGCCCTTCTTCGCCAAATGGACCAAAGCCGAAGGGCGGTTCATGCCGAAAGCCGGACTCGGGCCCGACTTCGCGGTCGTGCCGCCGGAATCGCGCGAGCGGCGCGCCGCCGACGCCGGCATCGAATGCATCGGCTGTGCGGTCTGTTACGCGGCCTGCGACGTGGTCGCCTGGAATCCGGATTATCTTGGCCCTGCTGCCCTCAATCGCGCCTGGACGCTGGTTAACGATATCCGCGACGGATCGCCGACGCGGCTCAAATCGGTTGCCGGCGACGCGGGTTGCCATGCCTGCCACGGCCAGGAAGGCTGCCGCCGCCATTGCCCGAAGCATCTCGATCCGACCGGATCGATCGCCGGCCTCAAGCGCGCGAGCGCGCTCGCCGCGTTGAAAGGCGAATTGTGAACACCCGGGTTGAATCTCTGTTCTGGCTCGCCCAGCGCGCATCGGCGGCAATACTCGCGGTCTGCGTCGCCGTTCATCTCGGCACCATGATCCTGGCGGTGCGCGGCGGCCTGACCGCGGCCGAAATCCTCGGGCGCGTGCGTGGCTCCGCCGCTTGGGAAGTTTTCTATTGGGTGTTCGCTTTGGCGGTCGCGGTGCACGCGCCGCTGGGCTTGCGCGCCATCTTGCGCGAATGGGCGGACTGGCGCGGGCCGAGCCTGGAAGGAGCGACGGCGCTTGCCGCGCTCGCGCTCGCGGTCTTCGGCATTCGCGCGGTCGCGGGGCTGATCGGATGAACGGCGCCGGAACCAGACCGGTCTGGGGTGGTCGCGCGCACGCGGGTTGGATCGCCTTTGCCGTGCACCGCCTGTCGGGAATCGCGCTGGCGCTGTTCCTGCCGCTGCACTTCTGGGCGCTTGGCTTGATCAACGAAAGCGAGGCTGCCCTCGATTCGGTACTGTCCTGGTCGGTCCATCCGCTGGTCAAGTTGGCCGAGACCGCTTTGGTCATCGCGCTCGCCCTGCACTTGGCCGGCGGGGTTCGTCTGCTGCTGGTCGAGTTCGCACTCTGGCGCGGTCGCCAGGAGGCCGCGATCGCGGGCGCTTTCGCCTTTGCCGTGGCCGCAGGTCTTCTGTTTTTGCTCAACGCGGCGGGTTGAACGCCCGCGCGTCCGACCGCATAATGCGGGAAAATGAACATTCATCCAGGGAGGAACCATTCATGAACATCCGCATTGCCTGCGCCGCCGCCGCGGCGTTTCTGATTGCCCAACCTGTGGGGGCACAGGAGTTGAAGGAACTCCGCGTCGCCAAACAGTTCGGCATCAGCTACCTGCCGCTGATCGTGATGGAGAAGAATGAGTTGTTCGAAAAGCACGCCAAGGCCCAGGGCCTGGGCGATGTCAAGATTTCCTGGCTGCAGCTCGCGTCCGGCGCGCCCATGAACGACGCGCTGCTGTCCGGAAACCTGGAAATCGCCGCCGGCGGCCAAGGCCCGTTCATCACGATCTGGGCCCGGACTAAGGGTAACCTCAACGTCAAGGGGATATCGGCGCTCAACTCGATGCCGCTCTACCTCAACACCATCAACCCGGCGGTCAAGTCGCTCAAGGACTTCACCGACAAGGACCGGATCGCCCTGCCGGCGGTCAAGGTGTCCTACCAGGCGGTGACGCTGCAGATGGCGGCAGAAAAGGTGTTCGGGGCGGGCAAGCACAACGCCCTCGATCACCTGACCGTCTCCATGTCGCATCCCGACGGCCACAACGCTTTGATGTCGGGCAAAAGCGAGATCACCGCCCACTTCACCTCGGCGCCGTTCATGTACCAGCAGCTCGAGGACCCCAAGGTCCGGCGCGTGCTCTCGTCCTACGAGGCGGCGGGCGGCCCCGCCACCTTCAACGTGCTGTGGGCGGCGAGCAAGTTCCGCGACGGCAACCCCAAGACCTACAAGGCGTTCATGGCCGCGCTCGAGGACGCGATGACGTTCATCAACGCCGACAAGACCGCCGCCGCCAAATTGTGGATCGAGTTCGAAAAATCGAAACTCAGCCAAGCCTTTGTCGAGAAAATCCTGAAGGATCCGGAGAACGTGTTTACCACCACGCCGCAAAGTATCATGACGTACGTTTCGTTCATGCATAAGGTCGGCTCGATCAAGGAAAAGCCGGCCAAGTGGAGCGACATGTTCTTTCCCGAGATCCACGGCAAGCCGGGAAGCTGAAGTCATGGCATCGACCGGCGCGGCGAGCACCCCCGCGCCACTACTCGACGTCGACGGGGTCACGCTCCAGTACAAGACCCACGAACATCTGGTGACCGCAACCTGGCGGGTGGGATTTCACGTCCATCCTGCCGACCGCTTCGTCGTGCTCGGCCCCTCGGGCTGCGGCAAGTCGACGCTGCTCAAGGGTATCGCCGGTTTCATGCGCCCGGTCGAGGGCACGATCCGGCTGCGCGGGCATACGGTCGAGCGTCCCGGTCCAGACCGCATGATGGTTTTTCAGGAATTCGACCAGCTGCTGCCGTGGAAGACGGTCGAACAGAACGTGCTGTTTCCGATGCGGGTCAGCGGCCGCTTCCCGCGCGCCGAATTGCGCGAACGGGCGCGGGCGGCCATCGACAAAGTGAATCTCACCAAGTTCCGCGATGCCTATCCGCACACCCTGTCGGGCGGGATGAAGCAGCGCGTCGCCATCGCGCGTGCCATGGCAATGGAGCCCGACATCTTGCTCATGGACGAGCCGTTCGCCGCCCTCGATGCGCTGACCCGGCGCAAGATGCAGGAGGAACTGCTCCAGCTCTGGGACGACCTTCGGTTCACCGTGCTGTTCGTCACCCATTCGATCGAGGAAGCGATCATCGTCGGTTCGCGCATTCTGGTCCTCTCGCCGCACCCGGGCCGAGTCAAGGCGGAACTCAACGCCCATGGCCTCGGCCACGATCATCAGGGCGGGTCGGAGTTCCAAGTGCTGCATCAGCGCATCCACGACATGCTGTTCGCCGACCGGATCGAAGAGGAGGAGCGCGTTCATGCCTGAATCGCGCCCCGTCTCGACGACCAAGCTCGCGCCGCCGATCCGGCCTGAGTTCGAAACCAAGCTGGAGGCCGACACCTCGATCGGCGCGGTCGAGCGCCCGCTGTCGGCGTGGGAGCGGATTACCAACGTCGCCGCCGTCCGCCGCGCCATGATTCTGATCGCCCTTGCGCTCGCCTGGGAACTCTACGCCCGTTGGGTCGGCAACCCGCTCATGTTCCCGACCTTTTCCGAAACGGTCGGGGCGTTGTGGGAATCGACCGTCAAGGGGCCTCTCCTGGACCGGGTGTGGACCTCGATCCGCGTTTTGCTCATGGGCTACGCCGCTGGAATCGCGCTGGCCGCCGTACTCACCTCGCTCGCGGTCTCGACACGGGTCGGCACCGACCTGCTCGCGACCCTCACCGCCATGTTCAACCCGCTGCCGGCGATCGCGCTGCTGCCGCTCGCGCTGCTTTGGTTCGGGCTCGGCACGCCGAGCTTGGTCTTCGTGATCATCCACTCGGTGTTGTGGGCGGCGGCGCTCAATACCCATACCGGCTTTCTCGCCGTATCCGAGAGCCAGCGCATGGCCGGCCAGAATTACGGCCTTACCGGCGCGCGTTACGTCGCGCTGATCTTGATTCCGGCCGCTTTTCCCTCGATCCTGGCGGGACTCAAGATCGGCTGGGCCTTCGCCTGGCGTACCTTGATCGCGGCCGAGATGGTGTTCGGCGTCTCGGCGCGCTCGGGCGGGCTTGGCTGGTTCATCTTCGAGAACCGCAATATGTTGGAAACCGCCGCTGTCTTCGCTGGCTTGACCACCGTGATCGTCATCGGGCTTGTGGTCGAGGGCGTTGTGTTCCGCACCATCGAGGCGCGCACCGTGCGCCGTTGGGGCATGCAGCGATGACCTTCCACCCCGACCTGGCGGCGATCGAGGACACCGCCCGGCTGCTCTATATCCGCGCGCTCAAGCTGTTGCCCGACGATATCAAGGATGGCTTCCGCCGCCTCGATGCAAACGAGCGCGACCCGACCGCCAAAACCGTGCTCGCCACCATGACCGAAAACATCTCGGTCGCGGAAAAGAACGATAACCTGCTCTGCCAGGACACCGGCATTCCCATCTACAACGTGGTCATTGGCCGGAACGTGGAGCTGGACGGCGCGGCCCTCAAGGCGGCGATCCGCAGCGGCGTCGCGCGCGCGACCCGCGAACATCCCTTGCGTTCTTCCGTCGTCCATCCCCTGACGCGGATCAACGAGCACACCAGTTGCGGGCCGGGCGTACCGGTCATCAACATCGATTTTTCGGAACGCGACGACGAATTGCGCCTGGAGATGATCCCCAAGGGCTCCGGTTCCGAGAACGGCTCTTTCCTGCGCATGTGCGTGCCGGCGGAAGGGATCGACGGCATCAAGACCTTTGTCATCGACAAGGTGATGGAGGCCGGCGGAAAAGTATGCCCGCCGACCATCGTCGGCGTCGGCGTCGGCGGCACGTCGGACCTCTGCATGCACCTCGCCAAGGTGGCGGCGACCCGCGCGCTCGGCACCCGCTGCCCCGACCCGGAGGGCGCCAAGCTCGAAACCCTGCTTTCGGCGGCGGTCAATTCGCTCGGCATCGGGCCGCAAGGATTAGGCGGCGATTCGACCGCGTTCGCGGTACACGTGGAACTGGCCGCGACCCACATCACCATGAACCCGGTTGCGGTCAACATCCAATGCCATTCGGCGCGGCGCGCCGTCGCTACTTTCACGCCCAAGGGCGTCGCGTTCGGAACCTGACATGGCCCACCACGATTTCACCACGCCGATCACGGAAACGCAGACGCGCAACCTTCGCGCCGGCGACACCGTGACCCTCAACGGCACGCTCTACGGCATTCGCGACGCGACCCAGATCCACATGTTCGACCGCGGCCGCAAGACGCGCTTCGACCTCAATGGCCACGCGGTGATCCACACCGCCCCCAACGTGCGCAGGCTGCCGTCGTTTCCCGACAACGCGCCCAGGTACGCGCCGGTCTGCATCGGCACCACCACCAGCGCGCGCATGGAGCGCTTCACCCGTCCCCTGATGGCGCAATACGGCGTGCGCCTGATCATCGGCAAGGGCGGGCTCGGCCCTGAATCGCTCGCCGCGTTCGCCGAGATCGGCGGCGCCTATCTCGCGGTCATCGGCGGCGCGGCGGCGCTGGAGACCACCTGGATCGAGGAAATCGAGGACGTGGACCTGGACGACCTCAATCCGGAATCCTTGTGGAAGTTCCGGGTCAAGGGCTTCGGGCCGCTGCTGGTCGGCATGGATTCGCACAAGGGCAGCCTTTACGCCCAGGTCGCGGACGAAGCCCAACGCCGTCGCGCCGCCGCGCTGGCCAAGGCGGGGGTTAAGCCTTCGCCCGCGGAAGGGCTACGGCCCCCGGGCGGGGCGAAGGTTTAGCTATTTCGCCGAGGACGCGGCGCGAACGGACCGTTCACGCGCGCGGCGCCGGCCCGACCAGCGCAACGCCTTCCGCGCGGGCGGCCGCCGCGAGGCGTTTGTCCATCGTCGCCAAGGGGAGCTTTCGCGCGACCGCGAGCGCGAGATAGGCAGCGTCGTAGGCGCTCAGCCGATGACGCCCGGCCAAGCGCACGATCTCGATACTGTCGCCCCCGCCCGCGTTCTCAAGCGGCAAATCGGCGAGGCGCTGCAGGAGCGCCAGGACGTCGCTTTTGCCGATCCGGTTCCGTCGCACGGCGACGATCAGGATGTTGCGGATTTCGTGCCAAAGCAGGTCGGGCGCGAGCGCGTCCTCCGTCTCCAAACGGGCCAGCGCGGATTCGGCGAGCGGATCGTCCTCGTTCAGGACCCAGGCGCCCACGACGGACGCGTCGGCGACGAAGGCCATCAGTGACGGCGGCCCTCGCCCCGCCAGGACAGGATTTCCTTCGTCGTCACGGGGCCGAGCCGCGTTCGTTCCGCCCGCAAGGCGCCGATCGCCGCGCGCCGCCGCGCGCGCGCGTCGATGCGCGTGAGCTTCGCGATCGGCGCGCTGCCGCGCGCGATGATCACTTCTTCCCCGGCTTCGACTTTCGCCAGAAGCTCGGAGAGCCGGGTCTTGGCGTCCGCGACCTTGACGGTGATGCTCATGGTCCGCTCCCGGATTTTCCGGCCGTTCCCGTCCGATGATAGGTCCGCGGCGCGGGCTTGGTCAACCTGTTGGCCAAGTTGCCGGGCGGCGGCCCGGCCGGGGGGCGGCCTTCCGCGTTGCGCGAATTTCGCCTAAACTTCGCGCGTCCGCGTGGACTCGCGGCGAGGCTTCGCGCCATGGACGGCGGGGTACATCGGCGACGGGATATCTTGCGCGCCCTGGGCGCGGGCGCGGCGTGCGCGGCCGCGCTCGCGGGCTGCGCCGGCGCGGAGGGCTTCGGGCGCTACCGCAGGCTCCCGACCCGCGAGGTGCGCCACACGGTCCTGATCGACGCCCTGAAACGGGAAAACCACGAGGTCTTCGGGTCGGGGGTGAACGAAACCCATTCCCGCCTGCTCGGGCAACTGCTGGTGGTTCCCGGCGGCG